>DJVD01000146.1 GCA_002440805.1 Chloroflexi bacterium UBA6265 | reverse complement strand
AAATACTCGCCTTTGATGACGATTTTCTGCTCGAACTGCTTCTCGATCGCCCGCATGAGTTGTTGCCATTGGCGGAAGTAGTAAATCCCGATCACCGCTTCATGCGAAATCGGTTCCTGCGGTTTCTCGACAATCCGGGTCATCCTGCCAGTTTCGTCGGTGAGGGCCACGCCGTAGGCACTGGGATCTTCCACGTAATAGGTATAGGCCACACCGTCGGCATCAATCGTCGAAAGGCGGGAGAAATCCGCTTCGAACAACGCATCGGGGAAGATCATCAGAGCGTCGTCAGTCACAAACTCGCGAGTGCGGTAAAGCGCATCGCTTTGACCCAGCATCTCGGGCTGCTGCACAAACACCAGTTCGATATCCGGGTAGTTTTGGCGTGCCCACGTTTCGATCTGGTCGCCAAGGTAGCCAGTGATAAACACGATCTTGCCAGGCTGCAATGGCATGACGCGGTCGAGCACATGAGACATCATGGCCTTTCCGGCCACGGTCACCAGTGGCTTGGGTTTGCTCCAGGTATGGGGCCGCAATCGACTTCCAAATCCTGCTACGGGCAGAATGATATCCACAGGAACGCTCCTCACCTTGCTCTGGCTCGTCACGGCCGGGTGCCGCATATCTCATTACTGGAAGGTATTATGCCTGCTCGGCCAGATAGCGGGTAGCAGCGTTGGCGGTTTGTGAGGGCAGCCCTTGCAGATCCGAGGCGTGGGCAAGCTCGAAACCGGCCTGGTGATAGCCGGGAACCATGGTGGTGCCGATGAGGGCCCACTGCCCTCCCTCCAGCAACCGCGTGCCCTGCCAGTGTTCCTTTGGAACAACTGACTGCACATGTTGCCCACTCAACACATCAGGCCCAAGGATCACGCTCGTCAGTTCCCCGTCCGGTGAAATCACGAGCTGTTCGCACGGATTCCCGAGGTAGAAATGGAAAATCTCATCGGCATCGAGCCGATGGAGTGCGCTGAACGAGGAAGGGGCGATGAGATACAGAATCGCGGTGCCGGCGGGACGATCGCTTCCGGATGGCAATATCCACGTCTCGCGGTAGTACCCGCCCTCGCCTGGCAGTGGCTTCAGATCGAGCATGGAGATCATTTCTTCGGCTGTGGGCATGATCGACTCTCCGGTGTCACAGGTACACAAAAGGCCAGAGCAATGCTCTGGCCAACTGGTACCCCGTACCGGATTCGAACCGGTGGTCTTCACCTTGAAAGGGTGACGTCCTGGGCCGCTAGACTAACGGGGCGCAGCGGGAAGAATACTACGATCACCGCCTCTCGTTGTCAAGAAGGAATAGGTGCTGCAACGACGAGTAAGCACCTGCCTCTCAAGTTCATACCGGTGAACCGCATAGAAGTTGCCGCAAAGGCGGGTTACGACCTATCATAGGTAATGTAGATTTCGCCTTGAGTTGAAAAGCGAGCAGAGTTCACGCGCAATTAATGCCGGTTCAACGTGGAACTTCCATGGCATAGTGTGGCGAAAGAATTCTTTTACGCATGCTGTGTTCGTACGGACAATTCCACTCTTCTGGCATCAATTCGTTGAATTCCCCCCTCGTTGAGTACGACAATAGGTGAATACCTGCGCCGTGTGTTCGGTATACCCACGATCAAACGTTGCAGATTGTGGGGACGTATGGCGTCAAAGTTGGCGTCACGATAGCTCCAAGACTAGGGGGTCTAACGGATGAACAAGTTGGAAATCAACGTGCTCGTGGATCAACTCCGCGAAGGCACAATCAGCCGACGCGGCTTTATGCGCCGCGCCACAGCCCTGGGCGTAAGCGCCGGCGCCGCCGGCATGCTGGCCCGTTCTGCTGCTGCGCAGACGCCGGTTGCCACGCCAGCCGGTGATGTCATCACCAACGCGGTGACCCGTGAAGAAGCGATGGCTGCGATCAACGAAGCCTTCCCGTTTGAAGAAGCGGGTAACATGGGCGGCGAGATTATCTACCAGCAGAGCACCGATATCGGCACCGTCAACACCGTGTTGAACAGTGACGTATACGGTGGCTACATCACGGGCATGATCTATGAGGGCCTCATCGGTGCCTCGGTGGTAGATGGTAAGGATGTTCCGACAGGGCTCGCCGATGGCTGGGAAATCAGCGCCGATGGCCTTGAGTACACCATCTTCCTCAACCCGAATGTCACCTGGCACGATGGCACGCCGTTCACCTCGGCCGACGTTGTCTTCACGTTTGACGCTGCCCTGGCCGAGAACAGCCAGAGCGTGCGCAAGACCACTATCGACAGCGTGCTTGATCGCTACGAAGCTGTTGATGATTACACCGTGAAGTTCTACGCCCTGGCTCCGTCCGGTATCTTCCTGACTGAGGCCCTTGGCCAGTTCGGCATCATGCCCAAGCACATTTGGGAAGGCGTTGACCCGGCTGATTGGCCGTCCGACGGCGGTTCCACTGGCACCGATCCGGCACGTGTTGTCGGCACCGGCCCGTTCAAGTTCGAAGAGTGGAAGCTCGGCGAGACTGTGACCGTGGTCAAGAACGAGAACTACTGGCAGCCAGACGAAGTGCCGTACATCGATCGCTTCATCTACCAGGTCGTTGGCGAGAGCAGCACCGTGCTTGCCGCCCTGCAGACCGGTGGTACTGATGTTGGTGACATTCCGTTCGCCGAAGCCGATGCACTCCAGGAATCCAATCCTGAGCTGCAGGTTGTCGCCTACGATACCACCAGCATGAATTACTTCCACTGCAACCAGGATGTGACCAAGACTGAGCTCTACAGCGACGTCAAGGTTCGCCAGGCCATGCTGTACGCACTCGACCGCACACTGCTGGCCGACATGGTGTACTTCGGTTACGCCATCCAGGCCGACGGCACGCAGCCAGTGCTGTCCATCGCCTACGATCCAAGCCGCGTGAACACCATTTACAACTACGACCCCGAAATGGCCATGAGCCTGCTCGAGGAAGCTGGTTGGGTGGATAGCGACGGCGACGGCATCCGCGAGAAGGATGGCCAGAAGCTGACAATGGACGTGATCTACTCCGAAGGCACGGCGACGTACCCGGTTCAGATCCCGTACATGCAGGATGCGTGGCGCGAAGTTGGTATTGAGGCCATCACCTCGGCCATTCCGTTCCAAACCCTGCTGGACAACACCGATGCCGGTAGCTACGGCGTGTGTGTTCAGGGCTTCCAGTGGAGCATCGACGGTGGCCAGGACGCAATGTTCTGGAGCGAGATGACCCCGCCGAACGGCTTCAACAGCATGCGCTACAGCAACCCCGACTACGATGCACTGGTCATTCCGTCCAAGACGGAAGTCGACCAGGAGAAGCGCATCGACATCATCACCGAGATGTCCAACATCGTGAACGACGATGCGGCTGTCGGTATCAATGTGTTCCGCCAGAACATCATGGGCGCCAGCCCGGTGGTTCACAACTTCTTCCCGAACGGCTATGGAGCCTTCTGGTGGATCAACAAGGCATGGGTGGACGCTCGATAGTCCACTCGCGGGAAACCACACACCACGTGTGTACAATGGGGGCAGCAATTGCTGCCCCCATACCCTGCGCAATTGTTCCGCATATGAGTCCCCTGAAGCTGCCGGCAGGATAATGCTGCGCACGCGGGGACACGAGGATTCGTATTATGACGCGATATATTGTTCGCCGTCTGCTCGGGCTGATTCCACTCCTCATTGGGATTTCCTTTTTGGTTTTCGCCCTGATGAATATGGTTCCGGGGAGCCCAACTTCCCAGTTCGAAGGCAATCCCAGCATTAAGCCCGCAGACATTGAGCGCATTAAAGAGAATATGGGTCTTAACGAACCCTGGTATGAACGCTATTTCATTTGGCTCGGTAATGCTCTCCAGGGTGATCTGGGTATCAGTTTCCTGAACGCCCAACCAGTAGATCGCACCATCGCCACCGCCATGCCGAATACGTTGGCCCTAAGCATTCCCTCTATTCTTGTTGCTGTGTTATTTGCTATCCCCGTCGGTATCCTTGGTGCAATTAAACGCAACTCTATTTTCGATCGCCTCACCACGGTTTTTGCGACTATTTTCTACTCCACGCCTACCATCTGGCTGGGCATGATGCTCATCATTATTTTTGGGGTGCAGTTCCAAAAATGGGGTCTCCCCTACCTCCCCGTTTCCGGTACCCAAAACCTCAGGGGAAACCCGGAGGGCCTTGAGTTGCTTAAGGATCGGGTGATTCACCTGATCATGCCCATCGCCACACTCTCGCTCGTCAGTCTCGCTGGCTGGACTCGCTACATTCGCACCCAAATGCTGGAAACGATTAACCAGGATTACGTACGAACCGCGAACGCGAAGGGACTGAGCTTCCGCAAAGTCATCATGGGGCATGCGTTCAAAAATGCGATGTTGCCGATGGTTACGTTGATCGGCCTCAGTATCCCCGATATCTTCGGCGGATCACTGGTGGTCGAGAACGTGTTCGGCTATCGCGGCATGGGCCAGGTAACCGTGTTCTCCCTGCAAAACAGTGATTATTCTGTCGCCATGGCCTGTGTCATGTTCTACGCAATCCTCACTGTATTCGGCAACCTTATCGCAGATATCCTGTATGGCGTTCTCGATCCACGTGTTCGACTGGACTAACCTGCGACGGAAAGGACCTTCTTCATGGCAAATAGCGCAGGCTCGAAGTCCGCAACAGATATCAGCCAGACCATGGATGACATGGATGATGTACGGAAGTACACCAGCCTTGGCGCAGCCAATCGCGACAAACTTCGCGAGAATCCTGGGTTTTACACCCGCGCCTGGCGACGATTGCGTAAGGACAAAATTGCGATCCTTTCCCTCGTTGGGCTTCTCTTTATCGTGATCTTCGCGCTTGGCGCACCATTAGTGGAGCGCTGGGTCGGGGTTTCGTACTCCACAACAAACCTGCGAGCAGCCCTGCTGCCACCAGGAGCCAGTTATACCGATCCGGTTTCAGGTGAAAGCACGACGTACTGGTTTGGCACCGACGGTGCCGGTCGGGACCTGCTGGTGCGGTTGGCGTACGGTGGCCGCATTTCGCTCATGGTTGCGTCGCTGGCATTGGTCTTCTCACTCCTTATCGGTATGACCATCGGTTCAGTTGCCGGGTTCTTCGGCGGTATCGTCGACAGCCTGCTGATGCGGCTCGTAGATACGCTGTTGTGCATCCCCGGCATCACGTTGCTGTTGCTGATCTCCGTCTGGATTCAGCCGGGACCGGTGGGCCTCGCCTTCGTTATCGCCCTGCTTGGGTGGACTGGCGTCAGCCGACTTATCCGCGGCGAAGTGCTCTCGCTGAAACAACGCGATTACGTGGACGCTGCCCGTGTGCTGGGTGCCAGCAACGCATCCATCATCATCAAACACATCTTCCCGAATGTGGTTTCGCTGGTGATCGTGTGGGCTTCGCTCTCCCTCCCAAGCCTGATCATTTACGAAGCAACCCTCAGCTATCTCGGATTCGGCGTGCAAATGCCGGTACCCAGCTGGGGCAACATGCTGAACGACGCGCGTGAAGTGTTCCGCCGCAGTTGGACGTTTACGTTCATCCCCGGTATGGCCATCATGTTGACCGCCTTGTTCATCAACCTGTTCGGCAACGGCCTGCGCGATGCCCTGGATCCGCGACTGAAAGAGTAGGCGCAATGTTCTGTTCAAATTGCGGGCAGGAACTTGCCCCGGATTCCAAATTCTGCTCCAACTGTGGTGCCCCGGTAAACGCCGGGGCACCAGTCAGTACCCCTGCTGAGAATGATCGCGAGCGCGAACGCCGAGAGGATTTCGAGCGCGCGTGGGGAGCATCCGATTCGTCCGCCACGGAGTCCGTTGACGAACCGGAAAGCTTGTCTGACGAACCAGCGTCCACTAATGAGCCAACTGATATTGACCAGGCCGGTGGCTTTGCCAGCCGCAGGGCCCAGTGGGAGATCGACCGGGACAATCTTCGGCAACAACCCATTGACGAGTGGAGTATGACCGACCTTGGCCCTGCCAAACCGCAGCGTCGGCGTACCTGGTTGTGGGTATTGCTGGGCATCATTGCCGTGATTGTCATTGCCTGCTGTGTCTTTGGCTGGTGGCTCTCTACGGATTCCGGCACCGAGTGGTTTGAGGGCATTGCCACCCAGGCAGCCGAAGAAATCAACCGGGCCACCGAGACTGTCGCTACGCCAGCGCCATAGAGATTCATGACCCAAGAAACGCAAAGGGGCGGTCCAGTTGGACCGCCCCTTTCGATTCTCTGCGAAATCAGCCCTCCGGCCGCACCCAGTCACCGCTATCGATCTTCTCGATAATGTGTACCGCTACGGCCGCCACCTGCACCAGCTCTTCCCGTAAGTGCGCCAGATGGGCCTCGCCCTGGAACTCCACACGCAGTGATGCTTCGGCCACCTCACCGCATTCCTCGGCCAGGATCGCGCTCCAGACGGGAATGGAATGCAGCTGGTTGCCCCACTTCGCGTCCTGCTCATCTCGCTCGGCCGATATCTGTTCATAGATATGTAAGCGCTCGGACATAGCATTCCTCACCTGCAGCAAAGCCCGGGGTATCCCGGGCTTGCTTCGTGGACGTCACCCGGTCGGCTTATGCCGACCGAGCCTGAATTGG
>DJVD01000225.1:643-3194 GCA_002440805.1 Chloroflexi bacterium UBA6265 | reverse complement strand
CGGCCAGATCAAGACTGGTGCCCCGAGCCGCGTCGATCGCGTGGCAAAGTACAACCAGTTACTCCGCATTGAGGAAGAACTGGGCGACATCGCGATCTACCCCGGTCGCAAGGCAGTCATGCGCTAAGAGCTTACGGCAAAGATGGAAAAGCCCGGGCAACATGCCCGGGCTTTTCTGTGCTCGGGAGAGCACAGGGCCCATCTGTATTGGCCACGATAGGGACTGTGGTATCGGGCGGATGGCTGGGGCATCCGCTCTTGCGATCGGCGAGGTCTATCACGATCACAATGATTGTGCTGTGGAGGCGTTGCGCCTCGCACCGACGTACTGTGAGGAGATCCCGGATTTTCAAAAAGCACGCGGGTTGCGAGTCCCGGCGACCCTAAATTTGTTCCATCTCGGCCGCAATCTCCCCAAACACGTGTTTGGCCTGGGTGGCGAGCGGAATGTTGGTTTCACGGTAGTAGGGGAGTTGGAACGCCGCCTGGGCGAAAGCGCGTGCCCGCGCCCGCGCCCATGTTGCATCGTCGATATCCATCTGGTTCTTCAGGATTCGCCGCGCAGTGGGGTTCAGGAGGTTCCAGGCAACCTGCAGGTCGCTGGCGGGATCGCCCACACCCAGGCCGGCCCAGTCGATCGCGGCCACCAGGCGATTTTCCCGGAAGATCAGGTTTCCGGGCGCGACGTCGCCATGCAGCCAAACAGCACCCAGGCCATCCCATACGGGCATCTGCATGAAGCGCTCCCAGATGCTGAGCAGTTTTTCGGGTTGGTCTTCTGGCTGCAGTTGATGCAATGCCGCGCGCACATCGGAATCGAGGGCGTGAGGCGAACGTCCCGCGGCGGGCACCCCATCAGTTGGAAGTGATCGCAACTGCGAGAGAAACAAGGCAATATCGCTGGCCACTTGGACATCGCCGCAACCCATGGCGAGTGTTTCGCCCTGGAACCAGGGATACACCGTCCAATTGTGCGGATAGCCACACGCTGGCTCGCCGTAGTGGATGGGAACGGGGACCTCGACATCGAGGCGGTCCCGCAGCCACGGTAACCAGGGTCGGATGCGCTCTTCGTTCCCGACCGACCAATCGATGATGGGCAGGCGTACCGAGAAGCGTTCGCCAACGCGATACACTGCGTTATCAGTGCCGCTCAACGGTTGCGCCGCAATTTGCAGGTCGGCCAGTTCGGGTACCTGCTGCTGGAGAAGTCCCCGAACCAGATTGGGACTGGTTTCGATTTGATTGGGATGCATCACACCTGCCATGTCGCCAACCTTAGCGAACGGAGCACGATCATGTCCACTGAACGGGAATTTGCCGAACTGGTGATCGGGATTCTCCAGCCGGAGCCGATGCGGGTCAAACTGATGTTTGGCGAGTATTGCCTGTACCACAACGACAAGGTGGTTGCGTTCATTTGCGATAATCGCGTGCTGTTGAAACCGACCACTGAGCCGCTCGATCTCGTTCATGGACTGGACCAGGCGGAAGCATATCCGGGATCGAAGCTCTATCACGTGGTGCCCGATGATCGCCTAAACACGACATGGTTTCGTGAGACAGTTAAAGCCCTGGCGGATGCATTGCCAGCATCCAGGCCGAAAAAGAAGNNCCTGGAGCGATGGTCCGACCATTCGCGATGTTCGCTCCACGCCTTTTCGGCTACACCGGCAAGACGAGGCAGCAGCTGGAAGAAGAGGTCGCTCTCGTCCTCAATCGTCTCGCACCATATCGCCGCCTCTACGCCAGCGATCCGGTGGATGGGCAGGTCTCGCAGGATCGTGGCGGGATCCCAGTTATACGAATCCTCTACCGTGCCATTGCCATAGTTGTCCGATTTCATGCCCACTCGAGCATGCTGATCGTTTTGCGCGGGATCGGTACTGGGCTCCGGATAGGTCGTATCCAGGTAGAGCTGCGTTGCCGGCGACAGGATAATGTCAGCGCCCTGTTTGAGCCCCATGCCCAGGTCTTGATCGGCGGTGGAGAACAGTTCGACAAATGCCGCTACCACCGGATCCTTCATTCGCTCCAGGTCCTCGGGGGTCGGATTGTGCTTGCGACGTTTCACCTGCTTGATGAGATAGTCGGGAATCCAGATTTGCAGGAGGTCGCCCTTGGCGAGACCACCTCGAGTGGCTTCCTGCCAGGCGACAATGCGCTTGCCTGTGGCACGGGCAATCGGCACCGCCAGTTCAATGTATTCCTTGAACGTCTGGTGATCCATTGCGATGGCTTCGTCGCCACCCACGTGGATGAACAGGCCGTTCGTGGCTGCTGCCATATCGGTGAAGACATCACTCAGGAGCACATCAACGCGCGGCTGATCCGGATGCAGGTAGTGCATTGCGTCTGGCATCTCCGCGATACCTTCCGCAGCCAGTTCCGGATACGCTTTCAGCACGCTGGCAGTATGCCCAGGCGAGTCGAATTCCGGGACAATCGTGACGTACCGGTCACTCGCATATTGCACGATCTCCGCGAACTCTTCGTGCGTGTAGTAGCCACCAGGACGATCTTTGCGCGCTGTTTGCCCGGAGATTTCCGT
>DJVD01000225.1:0-621 GCA_002440805.1 Chloroflexi bacterium UBA6265 | reverse complement strand
ACGTTCATCTTGTAAAGCGCGAGCGTATCAATGACCTTCTTGACGGTGCTGACGGAATGGAAGCAGCGCACGACATCGAGGCTCAGTCCACGCCACGCCAATCGAGGCGCATCGATGATCTCGCCGGCCCCGATCGAGATTGTGCCGCTGGGCGTGAGCAGCGCCGCCTTTTGGATCAGCGATGTCGCGCCGCGGAACACGGCCTCGGGACTCATGCCTTCGATCACAATCTTGCCGTTACCGATAGAGATCCTGTACCCCTCGCGGTGGGCATGGCCGCCATCGGCGCGAACGCCCATGGTGATTGGCATGAGTTGGTTGACCGGGCCAGTCTTAAGGGTGATTTTCGTCCCCGAAGTGGGCTGGTCGCTGAGTGTCACGCCCGCGAACGTCGACAGGCCGCGGCGCAGCCAGGCTGCCGCAAGGGCCGTGCGATCAGTAGATTCGATCCACGTCGATCCATCGATCACGACTGCTGGTTTATCTGCCGTCTTTATCAGGCACGGCGCGGGGATAATCGTGGACATCTGATCGTTCTCCTTTGCACGGACGGGCCATGCAGTGCGACTGATAATGGTTACGGTGCCTGCGAAAAGCGTTTTGCCGATGAGATTCCGGCGG
>DJVD01000240.1 GCA_002440805.1 Chloroflexi bacterium UBA6265 | reverse complement strand
GGCGTTTGATGTGGAGCTGCTCTACATCGCCCGCAAGCTCGGACACAGCATCGCCGTCATCCCTATTACCTGGCAATATGGCGACCAAAGCAAGGTCAACCCGTTGACAGATACTGTCCAAAATGTGTTGGATGTGCTGAAGGTAAAGTGGAACGACATTCGTGGCCGCTATTGACCGTCGCGAGCGCGCACGCGGTGCCATCCAAACCCTGGCTGCAGAACTTAACCTTCCCACCGAACTCACCATCCTCTCCGAACGCTGGAACACGGTGGCACGCCTGGGCGATTCCCAGGTCATCGCCAAAGCCGCGACGTTGGCGAACTTCTGCAGGCTCGATCCGCAGCACTGGTTCGACCAGGAAGCATGCGTGTGTGCAGATCTCGCTGCCAATGGTGCTCCCGTCCATGTGCCATGGAACGGATCACGTTCGGCGTATGTCAGGAACGGCCTGCCAATAACCCTGTGGCAACGCATTGACGATGAACCTGCTGGATCATCGGCCGAGGAACTCGTCGATTCCCTGGCAGAACTCCATCGTCTCAGTCGTTCCGTGGTTCTTTACCAACCCTGGTTTGCGACCATCACTGTGGAGATACCAGGCACGCTCGCCAAGTTGGGTGAACGGGGCCTCCTCGATGCCACTGCTGTCGCCAAACTGACCAAGTACCTGCACAGGTCACTGGACATTGTTGTGGCGGCGAATTTGCCTGAAGGATTGGTCCACGGAGATGCGCAGCGCAAGAATGCCATGCGTACCCAAACCGGAACGACCTGGATCGACCTCGAGGAAACCTGTCGCGGCCCCCTTGCCTGGGATATCGCCTGCCTGACGATGAATCCCATCTTCGATGCCGAAGCGTTGCTCGATCGGTATGCGGACATCAGCGGAACCGGCCGCGTGAGCTCATTCCACCTCGGGGTGCTACAGCAATTGCGGGCCCTGGAAGGAGTTGTCTGGATGCTCGCCATTCAGGATGAGCGCGAACCGGCATTCCGGCAGGAAGCGTCGTCACAACTTGCGCGTATCCTGCAAACTGCTAGCGACGGTTGAACTGACGCTCGAGTTCGTGCTGGCTCATGTGCAGCATAGTCGGTCGACCGTGGCCACACGCGCGAGGATGTTGGCAGCGCTCGAGCTGAGCCACGAGTTCGCGCATTTCTGGCAAACTAAGCGCCTGGCCAGCCCGGATACTTGTGTGGCAGCTGGCGCTAATCGCCACCGAATCCATCCAGCTATCTCCAGCACCACCGTCCACGAGTTCACGCAGGATGTCGTGAATTCTCACGGAGAGGTCCACTCCCCGCACGAGCGCCGGCACCGCCCGCAGGATGATCGTGGTGTCGCCGAAGCGCTCAGTGGCAAACCCGATCTGGTTCAACTCATCCACTGATTTCTCAAATATCGCAAGTTCATCAGGCGGCAACTCGATCACCAGGGGATCGAGCATGGGCTGCTGGTCTACGGCGTTTGCTTGCATCTGGGAGAGGATTTTCTCGTACATGATGCGTTCGTGGGCCGCATGCTGGTCGATGAGGAACATTCCCTGCGGACCTTCAGCGATGATGTACGTGGCGCCCACCTGGCCCAATACCCGCAGCACCGGGATACCGGAAGGATTGGGAGAGGTTGGCGAGCTCACTTCGTTAGCCTGTTCTCCGCGGGATCGTGAATCGAGGACCTGGTGATCGTCGAGTGGAATGGGATCGGCACCGGAACTAAACGTGATCTGGTTGTGATCCAGCGTCGCGCGGGGAATTGGCTGAAAGCTGATCTCGGGCAGCACATCGTTCTGCTGGCCCAGCAACGCCGCATGTGCAGCCCGTTGGACTGCACGCGCCACAGCGCGCTCGTCGGCGAATTTCACCTCGGCCTTGGTGGGGTGCACATTGACATCGACAGCCGCAGGATCGACCTCGATGCGCACCATGCAAATGGGGTGTCGACCCACCATCAGCAGGCTGTGGTAGGTGTCCTCGAGCGCATACGTCAGGGCGCGATGGGATATCAGGCGACCATTGACGAAGAAATGCTGGCTCTGGCGATGGGATCGACTGACGTCCGGGGCGCTGATCCAGCCGGTGACGGTTACGCCGGGAACGCGCATGTCATCACTCATCTCGCCTAAAAGAAGCGCATTGCCAGCCAATTCTGATCCAAACACGCCAACCGCCGCGCCGGCATCGTCCCCTCGCCCATTGGTTTTGATTGCTGGTCGACCGTCGTTGGTGAGGCTCCACTGGATGTCGCTGCGATGACAGGCATACGCGCCAATCATGCGATTGATATAGGTGGCCTCGGTTGCGGGTTGGCGAAGGAATTTGCGGCGAGCCGGGACATTGCCAAAAAGGTCACGCACGGTCACCGTCGTGCCGCGGGGAGCGGCATCTACCCGCGCCAGCCCGATGCGCCCGTACTCTATTGCAATTGAGCCACCACCGCTGGCGCTGCCCGAGCGAATTGCCAGNNATGAGCTTGCTGGTGGCGTGACGGGTGATGGCCAGCGGCAGTTCATCGCGATCCATACCGGAGCCGTTATCGGTCACCCGAATCAGCTTGGTGCCGCCCTCCTCGATCTCGACATCGATTCGGGTTGCGCCTGCATCGATCGCGTTCTCGATCAACTCCTTTACCACCGATACCGGGCGCTCAACCACCTCGCCTGCTGCGATTTTGCCAATGGTTTCTTCTGTCAGGAGTTGGATGGGCATTGGGCGTCCGTGTGGATGGCTTGAAGCTACGTGTCTATTCTAGCGTGGTTGGTGATCGCGCTCCGCACCTCTTCACGGCTGCAAAGGTTGCCACGCCGGTGGGCGGAAACAGCAAGCGAGGCTGGATCAAAGAATCGCCAGGGATGGTCCATTGCCTTACTGATGCCAATTCGGGGAGCGCACCACACCTCCTCCACAGGCCCACGTTCCAGTGAGAAAACGTTGCCTTCAAACAGGCTGTCCCCACTATCCGTGAGCAGTACACCCAGGGCCTGGCCCACATTACCCGGGCCGCGACCAAGCTGACGATCGGGGACATTGCCTCGACGGGAGCGCATGATCTCGATTCCCTCGACGGGCTCGATTGCTCGAATCAGGATCCCGCCCGTCGCGCCCGGCTGATGGCCCACGATGTTCAGGCAGGTGTGAATTCCGTAGGATCGGTACACGTAGATGGTGCCTGGCGGGCGGGACATGACCTCACGCGGACCTTTCATCCGGAAACTGTGGCTTGCTTCGTCATCGAGGCCGGCATACGCTTCGACCTCAACAATTCGGCCCATTGTGAGATACCCATTCCGCTGCACCTTGAGGTGGCAGCCGACAAGGTCGAATGCCACCTCGGCCGGATGCCGCGCCAGCCAGTCCCTAAGCACCGATTAATGCCTCAATCCGGGCGCGGATGGACGCAATCTGCTCCTCAGAACGAACCAGCCGATCGCGCTGTACCTGCACAACCTGGGCGGGAGCACGATCGGTGAACCCCTTGTTGGAAAGTTGTTTCTCGGCGCGGGATTTTTCCTCCTCCGCCTCAACCAGCTCTTTTTCCAGGCGTAGTTTCTCCGCAGCGAGGTCGACCATATCTGCCAGGGGCAGGCTGGCCACGATATCGCCTGCACGAGCGCTGAGCGTATTCGCCTCGTTCACCGCCGCGCCAAGGTGAATGCGCAATTGGTCATCGGCAATGCGCGCGAGGAAGCCGAGTTCGCGCCGGGCGGATTCGAATTCCTCGGCCAGTTCGCCAGGATAGACATCCGCAGCGATCCAGCGGGCCGGTTCGACACCAGCCTCGACGCGAGCGTTTCGAATGGCGCCGATAATTTCCATCAGCGAAGCGAATGCTTGCTCGGATTGAACATCACGTTCACCTGCTTCGGGCCACGATGCCACCATGATGCTGTCTCCCCGGTGGGGCAATTGCTGCCACAGCGCCTCGGTGATGAACGGCATGAATGGGTGGAGCAGCCGCAGGCTGCGCTCCAGTGTGAATGCCAACACCTGCGCGGTCACGGCCGATTCACCGTCGTTCTTGCGCACCTTGCTGGCCTCGATATACCAGTCGCACAGCTCGTTCCAGATGAACTCATTCACCTGTCGACCTGCTTCGCCAAAGAGATAGCGTTCCATCAACTGCGTGGCGGTAGCAGTGACAGCATCCAGTCGACTGATGATCCATCGGTCTGCCAACTGCAGGTGGCCAGATGGCCTTGCGGGACCGCTTTCATCAAGCGCGATCTCGTGTTCACCGATGGTTCGCAGCGCGAACCGGGTGGCGTTCCAGAGTTTGTTGGCGAAGTTGCGACTCGCCTCCACTTTCTGCATGCTGAGGCGGCTGTCGTTACCAGGGCTGGCCTGGGTGACAAGCGTGTAGCGCAGCGCATCGGCACCAAACTCATCGGACACGGTGATGGGATCAATCACGTTGCCCTTGGTCTTGGACATCTTGGCGCCCTCGATATCGCGCACGATTCCATGCAGGTACACCGTATGGAAGGGTGGTTGCTCCATCAGCTCCATCCCCATGAACATCATCCGGGCAACCCAGATAAAGAGGATTTCGTGGCCCGTTTCCATCACGGAACCCGGGTAGAAGCGGCGCAGGTCCTCTGTATCATCCGGCCAGCCGAGCGTGCTCATTGGCCAGAGGCCGGAACTAAACCAGGTATCGAGCACATCGGGATCCTGTTCGATATGGGATCCATGGCACTGTGGGCATGCGGTTTCAATTTCATGCTCGCTGGCCCATTGATGAGCGCAGTCGCCGCAGGTCCAGATCGGTATGCGGTGTCCCCACCAAAGTTGACGGGAGACGGTCCAATCGTGGATGTTCTCCAGCCAATTGTCGTACACGCCCTTAAACCGCTCCGGCACAAACGTAATGCGACCATCCTGGGCGGCCTCATATGCGGGTCGGGCGAGATCGGTCATCTTGACGAACCATTGCTCGCTCACCATCGGCTGGATCACGGTACCGCAGCGATCACAATGACCCACGCTATGGCTGTGAGGCTCGATCTTGACCAGCAGGCCAAGCTCTTCGAACCGCTTCACCACTGCCTTGCGCCCGTCCTCCACGGACAGGCCTTCAAACTCCTTGCCTTCCTCGTTGATCGTGGCGTCCTTGTTCATCATCGTGATGAATGGCAGGTTGTGCCGCTTGCCGATCTCGAAGTCGTTGGGATCATGTGCCGGCGTGACCTTCACCGCACCGGTGCCGAACTCGATGTCGACGTGGTCGTCCGGGATGATCGGCACGAGGCGATCAACGATCGGCAGGCGGACCTGCTTGCCCACCAGGTGGCCGTAACGCGGATCGTT
>DJVD01000027.1:715-4931 GCA_002440805.1 Chloroflexi bacterium UBA6265 | reverse complement strand
TACTGGTCGAAGAAGCGGTCCATATCGACCAGGAGGTCTTTCTCAATGCGGAAGCCCATCAGTGGCTCGAGCGTCACGCGTTTGCCGAGGTCCTGCATGAGCACCTTGCAGGCGAGGCGATTACGACCGTTGATGCGCATCGCATCGGAGCCGCAGATGCCATGACCGCAGGAACGTCGATAGGTGAGGGTGCCGTCCTGATACCACTTCACCTGGTTCAGCGCATCCAACACGCGATCGCGCGGATCGACATCCACGACGTACTCTTCGAAGTGAGCCTTTCGATCCAGCTCCGGGTTGAATCGCTTAATGCGCAGCGTTACTTCCATGCGATGTTCTCTCCCTGGGTTCTCTGCGGACCTTGTTCTCCCTGATTGTAAATCAGTATGTGCGTTCTTTGGGCTCAAATCTCGTGATCGTCACAGGTTTGTAGTCCATATTCAGGCTTTCGCCCCGTTTATGAGCCATTGTGTGCTTCAACCAGGTGACATCATCGCGCGTGGTGAAGTCGGATCGGTAGTGGGCACCGCGACTTTCTTGCCGATCCAGTGCACCCTGCGCCATCACTTCAGCGACATTGAGGAGGTGGCCGAGCTCGAACGCTTCCATCAAATCGATGTTGTACTTCGTACCCTTATCGTCCACGGACACCTGTTGGTAGTCTTGCTTTAGTTCCTGAATGAGCGACAGGGTTTCCTGCATGCCCGTGGCTTCCCTGGAGACCGAGAGGTTAAGGGTCATGCTTTCCTGCAAGCGTGCGCGGATATCCGCGACACGGGGACCACCTGTACGAGCCTTTACCGTTGCAACGTGTTCCTTCCCTGCATCGTCCGAGTTCTTCGGCAAGTCCGCGAGTTCGAGATTCGGCAGGTCACGCAATGCTTGCTTGCCAGCGCGTCGGCCAAATACCAGCAGTTCCAGCAACGAGTTGGTGCCGAGACGATTGGCGCCATGGATAGACACACAGGCGCATTCGCCAGCGGCATACAAGCCGGGGATGATCGTGCCAGACGGATCGCGAATCACCTGGCCGTCGTTGTTGGTGGGAATGCCACCCATCGTGAAGTGTGCGGTTGGCTGAATGGGGATACCCTCTTCGGTTGGTTCCACGCCCAGGTACACTCGAGCGAAATCGGAGATATCCGGCAGCTTCTCGGCAATCGTCTCTGCGGAAAGGTGGGTGAGATCGAGCAGGACGTAGTCCTTGCCGTCGATGCCGCGGCCTTCCTTGATTTCTTGCCAGATGAAGCGGCTCATCATATCGCGCGGGGCGAGGTCTTTCATTGTCGGGGCATAGCGTGCGGCAAAGCCCTCGCCGGTGCTATTGCGCACAATACCGCCTTCGCCGCGGGCTGCTTCGGATACCAAAATGCCCAATCGGGCCAGGCCGGTTGGATGGAACTGCATGAACTCCATGTCCATCAACGGCACGCCGTGATTGAAGGCCACACTCATGCCATCGCCGGTGGAGGCCATGGCGTTTGAGGTGATCTTGAAGACGCGGCCAGCACCACCGGTGGCCATGATGACGGCCTTGGCGTGAATCACGTGGAGTTCGCCAGTGCGCAGTTCATAGGTGATGACACCAGCACAGCGGCCGTCGTCCGTGAAAATCAGGTCGAGCAAATGATGTTCATCAAAGAAATTCACCTTGTGCTTGACGCTGTTCTGATAGAGCGTGGAGAGAATCATGTGACCGGTGCGGTCGGCGGAATAGCATGCGCGTTGCACGGGGCCTTCACCGAAGTTGCGGGTATGCCCACCAAACTTTCGCTGGGCAATTTTGCCCTCGGGGGTGCGGCTGAAAGGCAGACCCATATGCTCAAGTCCCACCACGGCATCAATGGCATCCTTCACCAGGATCTCGGCTGCATCCTGGTCAACCAGGTAGTCACCGCCCTTGACCGTGTCGTACAGGTGCCACTCCCAGTGGTCTTCTTCCATGTTTCCGAGCGAGGCAGCTACGCCACCCTGGGCCGCGCCTGTGTGTGATCGGGTGGGATAGAGCTTGGTAACAACCGCAATCGAAGCGTTGCCTGCAAGTTGAAGCGCAGCGCTAAGGCCTGCGCCACCTGCGCCGACAACAACCACGTCATACCGGTGATAAGCCATGTGAACACTCCTGTGGCAATGCCGAGACGGCATCGAGTCCTGTTCAAAGTATGACCCGGTCAATGAATTGTGGCGACAACATTGTGTCGGGATAAATCCCTGATTCCACGGTCGTTTTCACAAACAAAACCACGAAATCAGGGATTCAACCGTCAGCTGTTGGTATGGACTAGTACTTGCGTTCCTTGGGCTCGAACTTGGTGATCACGACTGGTTTCTTCTCCAGTCGAAGGGCACCATCCCCCTCGCGATAGATCATCGAATGTGCCAACCAGTTGACGTCATCACGGGCTTCGTAATCGCCGCGGTAATGGGCGCCACGGCTTTCCTTGCGGGCAAGCGCGCCATGAACGATGGTCTCGGCCAGGTCGAGCATGTTACCGAGCTCCAGCGCTTCCAGGATATCGGTGTTGTACGTAGAGCCCTTGTCCATGATCACGATATTCTGGTAGCTGCTGCGAATCTCCCGGATGCGCTGCTCGGCCTCCAGCAGCATGGGCTCATCGCGATAGACGGAGACGTTGTCCATCATGATGTCCTGCATCGCCTTGCGGAGGTCAGCCACACTTTCGCCCGATTCGCGCGCCTTCAACGTTTCAATCTGCTCGCGGGCGAAATCTTCCGGATTCCTGGGCAAAGCGGCGAACTCCAGGGTCTGGATATCCCGCAGCATCTGCTTGCCAGCCCGTCGGCCGAACACGACAAGATCCACCAGCGAGTTCGTGCCGAGTCGATTGGCTCCGTGAACGGAAACGCACGCGGCTTCGCCGGCGGAGTAGAAGCCCGGCACAATAGTTCCGAGCGGATCGCGGATCACCTGGGCATCCACATTGGTTGGCAGGCCGCCCATGGCGTAGTGGGCGGTGGGTTGAATTGGCACCCCTTCTGTCTTTGGCTCCACGCCAAGGTACGTCCGGGCGAAATCGGTGATATCCGGAAGTTTCTCGTCAATCACGGCGGGATCGAGATGGGAGACATCGAGGAGCACATAATCCTTGCCATCGACGCCGCGGCCTTCCTTAATCTCCTGCCAGATAAAGCGGCTCATCATATCGCGAGGCGCCAGGTCCTTCATGGTGGGGGCATAGCGGGCAGCGAACGCCTCACCGTTGCCGTTCCGGATCACGCCGCCTTCACCACGTGCCGCCTCGGAGAGGAGCACGCCCAGCTTGTACAGGCCCGTGGGATGGAACTGGAACATTTCCATATCCATCAACGGGATGCCGCGGCGATAGGGGATAGCCACGCCATCGCCCGTACCGGCGAGGGCCATAGAAGTAACGCGGAATACGCGACCAAAGCCACCCGCTGCCACGAGCACGGTTTTGGCGTGAATGGTGTGGAGCTCGCCGGTGCGAATCTCGTACGTCACCACACCACAGCACTGGCCGTCGTCGGTGAAGAGCATGTCCACCAGTTGATGCTCGTCAAAAAAGTTAAGGTTGTTCTTGATGCCCTGTTGATACAGGGTCTGGATNNTGCGGTCGGCAGCGTAGCAGGCGCGGCGTACCGGTGCCTCGCCATAGTTTCGGCTATGACCCCCAAAACGACGTTGATCGATGCGGCCATCTGGAGTGCGATTGAACGGCAGGCCCATATGTTCCANNACATGTGCCATTCCCAGTGGTCTTCTTCTGTGTTGCCCAAGGCAGCACTAATGCCGCCCTGGGCGGCACCGGTATGGGAACGGGTGGGGTAGAGTTTGCTCACCACCGCGACTTTCGCCTGCCCGGCCATCTGTATCGCCGCCATGAGGCCAGCACCGCCCGCGCCGACTACCACTGCATCGTATCGATGGAAAGCCATGTACTTACTCCTAATTGCAGGACCCGTGTGGGGAATAATTTGATATCTGCACTATTGTGCCACCTTGAAGCTATTCGGGCGATACCGGCACTCATCTGAATCAGGTAAGAGGAACTGAAGAGTCGCGATTCGGCAACCTGATACGCGAACCCTTGCCTGGATGGACAAGCATGGCGTCATGAGGAAAGATGATTCGACGGTATACTCAACCGCAATGTCCACTTGATACCCGCGGCGATTGTATCTGGCGATACAGCGCTGCGCCTAACCACGAAAGGCCCATCGCTTGGCTGCCAAT
>DJVD01000027.1:0-555 GCA_002440805.1 Chloroflexi bacterium UBA6265 | reverse complement strand
TGGTGGCAGCACATATCGACACCGTATTTCCGCGGGATGTCGACCTCACAGTGCGGCGAGAAGGCACGACCCTGCATGGTCCGGGCATTGGCGATAACACGGTATCCGTGGCGACCGTGGCCCACTTCCGGGCTGCATTCGAACAAATGGGAGTTGTACCGGCGATAGATATCGTCATTACCGGCAATGTGGGAGAGGAAGGTCTTGGCGACCTGAAGGGGATGAAGGCCGTTGTTGCCTCTGTGCCAAATCTGGTTGGCGCAATTGCGGTGGAAGGTCATTCGCTCGGAAGCGTTACCCACGAGGCCGTCGGCAGNNCGACGATACCTGGTTACCGTCACGGGACCGGGTGGTCATAGTTGGGGCGCTGCCGGCACACCGAGCGCCGTTCATCATTTGGCGCGATTGATCGCGAAAATAGACGATATCGATTTGCCCAAGGATCCGAAGACATCCTTTAACGCGGGCACATTTCGTGGCGGCATCAGCGTGAATACGATCTCGCCGGTGGCAGAGGCGTTGCTCGACATGCGCTCTGCAAATTCCGACTCGCTC
>DJVD01000269.1:4793-6792 GCA_002440805.1 Chloroflexi bacterium UBA6265 | reverse complement strand
CGCCGACGATTACATCACCAAGCCGGTGAGCCTGCGGGAACTGCAGGCCCGGGTTGGTGCTGTCCTCCGTCGCGTCGAAATGATGATCTCCTCTGGCAAGACCGAGACCGAGGCCGTGCAGAAGGTGCTGGAGCTCGATGGCCTGCGCATTGACCCGCTGGGACGCGATGTTCAGTTCCATGAAACCACCATCGCGCTGACCGCGCGTGAGTTCGATCTTCTCTACCTGCTCGCTTCCTATCCGGGACGGGTCTTCAGCCGCAATTACCTGCTCGATACCCTCTGGGGCGATAGCTACGGTGGCTTCGAGCGGACGGTGGATACGCACATCCAGCGCTTGCGTCGCAAACTCGGCGCGGCCGGCAATGTCGATGAGCGCATCGTCACCCTCTGGGGCGTGGGCTACAAATACGACAAGCGGGATAACTGAACGCCATGAAGGCCACACCATCTCTCATGCAAAGGGTGTGGACGTGGCTGAAGTGGCCCGTGCGCGTATGGTGCGAGCGGATCAGCATCCAGATGATTGCCAGTTACCTGGCGATGGTGCTGCTGGTGCTCATCCTTTTCGAGGCCACGGTGCTGGGCAGCATTCTGCTCAACCCCGGTGACCGGTTCTTCGCCGCGCGACAGGTTACGATCGATCCGTATCTGGGCGAGCGGTCAGCCGCATACGTCCAGTGGCTGGGCCCCGAGCGCATTGAAGATGCCATCATCGCCGCACCGGTGAACCAGGTGGCGTTGGCCAGCCTGAATGCCTCGCTGCGCCAGATTATCAACGGCGATGTGCCAGGCTTTAACGACCTCTCGCCGGTAAGCGCCACCGAAGATCCATTAATCCTCATCGCCAATCCGCAGGGGAATATCGTCGCGTCCAGCGATCCACAAATCCCGGCGCTCACGCCGGTGCAACGGTTACCACCCGCCATTCGCGATACCGTGGCCCGCAATCAGGCACTGGATGGGGCGGAAGATGAGCAATGGAACGCGCTGTACTCCCTCACGCTGTGGGAAGATCGCACGGTGGTGGCCTATCCCATCATCAATGCCGACAACGATTGGGTGGGCACCTTTATTGTCCAGGGTGGGGCCGTGAGCTTCACGCTCGGCCAAACTCGAGGCGAGATTTTCCAGCAAATATCGGTGGTATTCCTGCAGAGCTTGTGGATTTTCGCCATCCCGGCGGTGATCGTGGCAATTCCGTTTGGNNGAACTGAATACCCGCCTGCGAGTGCGTCGGCACGATGAGATCGGCCGCCTGGCCGAGAGCTTTAACTCCATGGCCGAGCAACTGGATGCCACCGATCGCGCCCGGCGCGCGTTCCTCTCAAATGTCTCGCACGAACTCCGTACCCCAATCGCGATCATCCTCGGCCACGCCGAGCAGTTACGATCGCTTCCCGAGGCGCGTGATGAGCGCATCTCCCAGCCGCTGGACACGATCCAGATGGAAGGGCAAATGCTGGTGCGGCTGGTGGATGACCTCTTTACCTCCGCCAAGCTGCAGGAAAACTCGCTCGATCTTCGCCCTACCACGATTCACCTTGATTCGCTGGTGAACGATGTATTGGCCGGTATTCGCCGGGGCGCGTGGGAAGATCGCAAGGTGAGCGTGGAAAGCGTGATCTCGCCCGATATTCGCCCGGTATGGGCCGATCAACAGCGGGTGCAGCAAATCATCAGCAACCTGGTCTATAACGCCTTGCGCCATACGCCGGCCGGTGGGCTGGTGGTAGTGCAGGCCGAGCAGCACGATGACCTGATGCATGTGAGCGTCAGCGATACCGGCATGGGCATGGATGAGGAAACCGCCCAGCATGCGTTCCGACGCTACTACCAAAGCGAGCGCAACAAGCGTCACGGCGAGGGCACCGGGCTGGGGCTCTCGATTGTGCAGCAGTTGGTTGAGGCGCAGGGCGGCACCATCTGGGTGCGCAGCGAACCCGGCAGCGGTACCACGTTCACCTTTACGCTGCCGATCGCCGATCGCTAACGCCTG
>DJVD01000269.1:3464-4750 GCA_002440805.1 Chloroflexi bacterium UBA6265 | reverse complement strand
CTGCGTTCGGCGGTATTCCAGGCCACAAAGCAGCCCAGGTGCGTGCAGGCAGGCGAGACGGCATGGAGCGCGCCGGATTCGTCGCGATATGCTGCTACTTTCTCGCCATCCGCTTCCACGATCCCGCCCTCGCCGTTCGCGAGATCAGCAGCAGCTTGCGGCTTCAGCGCCTTGAGGCGATCCCCCACCAGGTGTTTGGCGACGTTCAGGTTGCCGGTGAGGAACTGCTTCGCCGAGCGTCGCACATCGGCCCGGGTGGAATCGAACACCGTACTCCACGGCGATTCGCGGCCCATGATCGTATCGGTCAGGATCATACCGGCCACCGTGCCGGTGGTCATGCCCCATTTCTTGAACCCGGTAGCAACGAGAATGCGATCGTTCTTCGGCGTGATCGGGCCGATATAGGGCACATCATCGACCGGCATGTAATCCTGTGCCGACCAGCGATAGGCAATCGAGCGCACATCGAAGTGTTCACGGGCCCAGTTCTCCAGCGCCTCATAGCGCTGGCGGGTATCGTCATCCTGCCCTACCTTGTGACCTTCGCCACCGACAATGACATAGCTGGTATCGCCCTCGATGTGCGATCGCACCGAACGCGTGGGCGTATCAATGCCGAGGTACATCTGTTCCGGCACCGGGCCGTTAATCTCGATTGCCATCGCATAGGAGCGCGCCGGGTGGGTACGGGCGAAAAAGCCGCCGCGGTCGAGGAACGGAATCTGGGTCGCCATCACCACATACGGGGCGCGCACGGTGCCATGAGTGGTCGTAACCTCGCAGATGTCAGCGAATGAAACGTCGAGCGCGGTGGTTTTCTCGAATACATGGCTGCCATCGCCATCAATTGCGGCCGCAAGGCCAAGGCAATACTTGCGAGGATGGAACATGGCCTGGTTGGCGAAGCGCACCGCACCGGCAATCGGGAATGGAAGCTCGGTTGTATTGGCAAAGCTCGCCGGTAGGCCGAGTGATGTGGCCGCTTCAACTTCGGCGTGAATACGATCAAGCTGGCTCTCATCGGTTGTGTAGCTGTAGGCATCGGCGCGGCGAAAATCGCAATTGATTGCGAGTTCGTCTACCAGCGTGGCGACTTCTTTGATGGCGGCTTCGTTGGCGTGGGCATAGAGTTGTGCCTGTTCCTGGCCAGCGCTCGCCACCAGGTCGGCATACATCACACCGTGAAGAGACGAGACTTTGGCCGTGGTGTAGCCAGTGGCACCTGCAGCGATCCGTCCTGCCTCGATGACAGCTACACGCTTGCCCGAGCGTTTCAGCATTTC
>DJVD01000269.1:0-3398 GCA_002440805.1 Chloroflexi bacterium UBA6265 | reverse complement strand
CAGGATGTCGCAATATTTACACCAGCACCGGTGGGGTGCGTGATGCGCTGTTATTTGCCGTGTGGTGTGGTGACAGCAGTGGTTGATGGCGCGATGATTGCGGAGTACCGTGAACTGAACAGTCACGTATGCTGTTCATCCCATGCGTGTTCAGGAGAGAAGCAATTGAGTATTCCCATTCGCATCGAAACCGAGTTTGGCACCATTCGCGCCGAACTGTTCGATTCCGATGCACCGATTACCACAACGAATTTCCTTCACTATGTGGAAGAGGGCCTGTATGATCGCGGCCGATTCCATCGCACGGTGACGGCTGACAACAACGATAATTCCAACCTCGATCTCACCGACGAGGAAATCGCCACACGCCAGGTGCCGAACGACAGCATCGCTATCCAGGTGATCCAGGCCAGCATCAACCCTGATCGAGAAGATGAGTTGGACGATCCCATCCCGTTGGAACGCACCTCGGAAACCGGCCTCAAGCATCTCGATGGCACGCTGAGCATGGCGCGGAGCACGCCGAACTCGGCAGTCAGTGATTTCTTCATCTGCGTCAACGACCAGCCCGATCTCGATTTTGGCGGCATGCGTAATCCCGATGGTCAAGGATTTGCGGCATTCGGCCGGGTCACCGAAGGCATGGATGTTGTACGCACCATTCAGGCGCAGCCTGCCCGCGGCCAAATCCTGAATCCGCCGGTCTCAATCATCCGGCTCGAACGCGAGAAGTAATGTGATCGTGGGCCGTTGGCCATTCCGGTTCGCCCACATCGTTTTCACCCAACGAGAAGTTAACAATCCATGAGTTCCTATTTCGACCCCAAGTCACCACCACCGCCACCCGCGCAGAGCGCTACCCTCAAACAGGTGGTGGTGATGTTGCTGTTCGGCACGCTGGGGTCGTTGTTTGTGATGAACGCCATTAAATCGCAGCCGGGCAACAGTTTGTATGTTGGCGGGGTGCTCATCTTTTTTGCGCTGGTGTTCTTCGCCGGGCTCATCAGTCGCAACCAGGTGGTGGAGCTCGTTGCCAGCGGCATCCTGCTGGTGGGAGCGTCTGGACTGGTGGTGCTGACGGTGCAAAGCCGCGACGTCTTGTGGGGCGTGGGGGCGCTTTTCTTCGTGCTTTGCGTGGTGGTGATCCAGGTGAAGCACCGCTTTGCCGATCGAACCCTGCCGCCCGATGGTGGCCTGCGTAACCCGTATTCCTGACGTATGGAGGTGATTCCATGTGCGGTCGATATGTGATCGAGGATTTTCAGGAACTCAGCGAAACCCTGCGCCAGATTCCGTTCCAAAGCAATTTCGATTTCCAACCGAACTGGAACGCGGCGCCCAGCCAGCACCTGCCGGTGCTGATCCAGCGCGATGGCACGCTGGAGTTGCGGGAGATGCAATGGGGCCTGATCCCGTCGTGGCTCAAACCCGGAGAGAAGCCGAAAGTCGCCCCCATCAACGCCCGCGCGGAAACCCTGGCCGAAAAGCCGATGTTCCGCAACCTGGTGAAGCGACATCGCTGCCTGGTGCCCGCCAATGGCTTTTACGAATGGCGCCGCACCGGTGGCCCGAAGCAGCCCTACCTGATTCACCTGCGCGATGAGCCAATCATGCTGATGGCCGGGTTGTACGACGTGCGCACCAACGACGAAGGCGACAAGGCTGGCAGCTATACCATCATCACTGGTGGCCCCAACGATGTGATGGCCGATATCCACGATCGCATGCCGATGATCATTCATGGCGACGATGTGGAGCTGTGGCTGGACGACGAGATCACCGAGCTCGACCCGTTGGAGCACCTGCTGCAGCCAATTGCGAGCGAAGAGATCGAGATGTACCCGGTGAGCACCGCCGTCAACAATGTGAAGAACAACAATCCCGATCTGATCAAGCCCATCGCTACCCAGGAAGACCTGATCTAGGGTCGCATCCCGTCGCGGGCCTGTGCCGCCGAAGGCGGCCAATGTGCGCCTGTCTGGGAAACGAACCGCAGGCTCCTGGTTGATTCCCCGAGTCCGTGACTCCAGGCGACGCCCCGCGGGAAGCGCATGCCCATGGGGATGCGATCGGTTTCCGCGGGAGGCCGTCACAGCGTCCAACCTGATGGTCGCCTTGCCCATCCCCGCAATCTCCCGCATGATCGCCACATCGAATCGCGCATATGCGGAGATTAATCATGCCCACAACGCTCATTCGGAACGTCCGCCCACTGCATCACGACGCCACCGATGTGCTGGTCACCGATGGGGTGATTGCCGATATCGCCACGACCCTCACGCCTCCGGCCGGAGCGACGGTGATTGATGGCAAGGGATCGCTGCTTTTCCAGGGATTAATCGATGGCCACACGCATATGGACAAGGCACTCATCGGCCTGCCATGGCACAGCACCAAAGCCACCACCTCAATCACCGAGGTGATCGCCAACGAACGCCAATTGCGCCGCGAGGAGCATATCGATGCCCACCAGCAAAGCACGCGTCACGCCCATGCGGCCATTGCCAGTGGCACCACGCATATTCGCTCCTTCGCCGATATCGATACCGAGTGGGGCCTGAATGGCGTTCGCGGTCTGATGCAAACGCGCGAGGACCTGCGCGACAAGGTGCATATCCAGGTGGTGGCATTCCCGCAAAGCGGCATGCTGATCCGACCCGGCACCGTGGAGTTACTCGACCAGGCACTTGCCGAGGGTGCCGATGTGATCGGCGGCCTCGATCCCTCCGCGATTGATCGCGATCCGAAGGGGCATCTCGATACCATCTTTGCGCTGGCCGAGAAGCATGATGTCGATGTCGATATCCACCTGCACGAACCCGGGGAATTGGGCGCCTTCAGCTTTGACCTGATCGCCGAACGCACACGCGTGCTTGGCTGGCAGGGGAGGGTGACCATCAGCCACGCCTTCGCCCTGGGTGGCGTGGATGCGGTTCGCCTCGGTGGATTGATCGACGACCTGCTTGACCTGAAAATCGCGATTATGAGCCACGGCCCCAGTGGCGGCCGACCCGCACCACCAGTGGATCAATTACGTGCCGCCGGCGTCCGTATGTTGAGCGGCAACGATGGCATCCAGGATAGCTGGGGACCGCTAAATCGACCGGAAATGCTGCTGCGGGCCTACCTGGTGTGCTATCGCAATGGCTTCCGTCGCGATGACCAGATCGAGGACGTGATCGACCTGATCACCAACAGCAGTGCCGAGGTGATGGGCATCGACGATTACGGCTTTGCTGTGGGTAAGGCGGCCGATATGGTGTTGATCGAGGAAGAGAATCATTGCGCCGCCGTTGTGCGCCGTCCCATTCCGTGGTTGGTGATGAAAAGCGGCGTGGTGACCGCACGGGATGGCGCGGTAGTGTAGGCGGGGAGCGCTCCGATGGCAGGGGATCTCG
>DJVD01000028.1 GCA_002440805.1 Chloroflexi bacterium UBA6265 | reverse complement strand
CCTGGTGTAGAACTGGCTGGTATCGGAAATGTTTCGGAAAACGGGGCCGTCGTGATCGAGCTGCAGGACGGACGTCATGTGGTTATTGGGCCGCAGCATGCACCGGCTGTGCGGGTGCGCTGTATCAGTTAGCGCGACACCCAGTCGGCCAACAGCGCATCGGCGGATGCTTCGTCCATTTGGGGCGATTCATACATTCCCCGGGCGCGTCGCTGGCGCATGGCTTCGTACAGCGTCACCGCGCATGAGACAGAGATATTCAGGCTTTCCACCATCCCTTGCATGGGAATGTAAATACTGCCATCGGCGCTGGCAATGCCCTCGGTACTGACGCCGTCTTTCTCGTTGCCAAACACCAACGCCGTTGGTGCGGCAAGATCCTCATCGTAGAGTTCGCGGCTCTCCTCCTGCAGGGAGGTGGCCAGGATCCTGAACCCCTGTGACTTCAAAAGGTTGTAGCAAGACTCGATTGAATCGTGGTAATGCACATTGAGCCATTTGGCTGCCGACGCCGAAGCAGTACGGCCGAACGATTCGCGGGGTACGTCCTGGTTCACATACACGAGGTGGACATCCAGGACACCCACAGCATCGCAGGTGCGCAACACGGCACTGGCATTGTGGGGATCGTACACATCCTCCAGCACAACGGTAAGCGATGGTTGTCGACGACGAATCACCGATTCAAGCCGGGTCACCCGTCGCTGGGTGGACGGAAACCGGTCCGAGGTTGGAACATCGGGCCCACTCACGGGGATATCTTGCCGGTTACGCGCCCTCACCATTCGCCTAATCCTTACCTCGACGCATGACGCGATCGATCAGGCTGCGATCGAGGTTGATGCCACGTTGCCGCTCGATTGTGCGCTCGTCAGTGGGTGCATCGGGGTCGATCACATACACTTCCAGCGCGTCGAATACGAAGCGGTTCACGATGGTCGCGATGAACGGTGGTCCAATGATCAGCATCGGTAACAGGGCCACACCGCCAAGATAGCTGACCAGGAGAATGAAGAGCGACAGCGCGATACTGCGAAATGGATTCTTTACCAGCGTATACATGCCGCCGCGGAAGGCGTTCCGCAATCCGCTTTCATGCGTACCCGCCAGCGAGAAGCAGTACAGCGTGAGCACGAAAACAAATATCCACATGATTCCCCAAAGCGGCACGAGGAACTCCAGTACGTGCCCAGACCCCGCGAAGTAGCGGATGTTCCATCCCAGCATCACCAGCGGCACTATCGTCGCAGCCGCAACCTTCCAGGATCGCACAAACACGGACCGAAACAGGCCGGGCACGGCCTTCCATTCGGTGCGGCTAACGACCTCGCGCGGATCACTCAGGGCGAAAAGGGTGGTCAGTGCGGGTGGCACGAAAATGGTGCTGAGCAAGAAAAGCGGCCAGTAGAAAATCGGCATCGCCAGGAAGCCAAAACCGAGCAGGATTGGGGTACATGCCAGCCAAAATGCCAACGAAAGCATGATGAAGTACGAGAACGAGCCATACAAATCTCGCATGCCTCGCCAAAGGATTTTCAGGAACGCCACGTCGAGCCCTTGCTACGATGAATCACAATCGATCTGGTTCTATTGTACGTCGCTACCCAACCCATCGAGGGCATTCAACTCATCGGTGACGCGCAGGAGATATTTGCGTCCGCTCTGCTGCCAGCATGGCCGACAGGCCCAATTGCCTGTTCGCTTTCGCTTCATCGAACGGCCACAGTTTGGACAGGTGTAGAGGTAACGGTACTCGCGAGGCTGCACGGGAATCAACGCGGTGCGAAGTTCATCCATGGTTGCGCCGGTGACCTGCGAAACGCGCACAGCAATGCGATCATGCCCATGGCGGGCATGGCGCCGACGATCGCCGTCGAGCCAATCGCGCATGTGCATCAGCTCCTCAGCCACCACAATCTCGAGCGATTTTGGCTGCCGATGATCGATTCTTTCGAGGTTAATCAGGATCGCGTGCTCGCTGCGGTGGCTCAGGTACACATATGCGCCACCATAGGATGACGGAATCCGCCTGCCCAGCCAGCGACCGAAGACGCGGCGCGAAGTGGTAATGAGCAGTGGATGCTCCAGCAACAGAAACATCGCGCCATACCGTTCCATCAACGTCACGACTGCGGAAGGTGTTGCTGCGCCCGAATCTTCTTCGTATTTCCATGCGGTGCGCCGCTCTATCGTTTCCATATATGCTTTCGTTTGCAGGCTCGTTGCTTTGCCGTCATAAAGGTCGTGTATGTCCGCCGTTTCTGAAGAGATCCTCAACCTGCCATTGATATTTGGCGCCACGCCCGGTGGAGACCGGTTGCTGGTTGACTGGGAGCCGATGTGCGACTGGCTCGACGATCTTGTTCGTGTCAGTCCGCATTTGGCAATGGAAACAATCGGGACCAGTACCGAGGGTCGGGAGTTAAGGCTGATCATTGCCAGTGCGGCTGAAACGATCGATGAACTTGATGCTATTCGCCTGCATCGATCCCGCCTTAAAGATACCGCGCTGTATCGTGATCCGGCGAGTAGCGACGGAAGTTTGGCAGGCCGCAAGCCGGTCGTATTGGTCACCGCGGGCATCCATGCCACCGAGGTAGGTGGAGTGCAGATGATGCCGGGATTCATCAGCGATCTCGCCACCGACCCTTCCTACCATGCAATGTTGGACGACATCATCCTGCTGGTGATACCGACCATGAATCCTGATGGAATGGCCATGGTGCACCAGTGGTACCGGGAAACCCTGGAGACTTCATCGGAAGGCACAATTCCGCCCGCACTCTATCACCGTTACGCCGGGCACGATAACAATCGAGATTGGTACCAACGCCGGCTGCAGGAAACGCGGGTGATCGTAGATAACGTCCATCGGCAGTGGTTCCCGCATGTGGTGATCGATCTCCACCAAATGGGAAAGAACTCACCTCGTTATGTCCTGCCACCATATATCGACCCGGCTGAGATCCACGTTCACCCGTTGATCTACCAACTTGCCGGCGAGCTGGGGTCACGCGCGGCCTCCGATCATGCCCGCGCCGGCAATCGGGGAGTATGCAGCGGTGTGATGTTTGATTGCTACTCTCCCACCCGCGCCTATATGCACTATCACGGTGGAGTCCGTATCCTGGCCGAAGCTGCCAGCGCAGCGATCGCCAGCCCGGTACGCATCGACCAAAACGACCTGCAGCTGTGGCGCGATTCGCCTTCACAGTTCCCCAGCGTGCATATGCCATTGCCATGGCGCGGTGGATCCTGGCATATGAGCGATATCGTTCGGCTCCACCGCCAAACAATCGACTCGGTATTGCAGTCGGTAGCAGGCAACCCGGTTCGCTGGATTGCTGATCAATGGCAGATCCTGTCAGATCAGGTGAACCTGACAAACCCGGGCACGATTGTGATCTCCCCCTTGCGTCAGCAGCCGGATCCGGCTGCCGCCCGCGAACTCATCGACTTGTTGCAAGCTGGTGATGTTGAGATTCATGTCGCCGACGGCGATGACGGCATTATCCAGCCTGGCAGCTTCGTGATTCCGGTGCAGCAACCGTTCGGTGGCTATGCCTCTGCGCTCCTGGCACTGTCTGTTTATCCACCGGGGCATCAGGCATACGATGTGACCACTCATTCCTTGCCGATTCATATGGGCGTCGAGACAGAGTTTTTTGACTATACCTATGCCGGTGCTACCCGAGAACCCGACGCCACCGACCTTGTTCCATTCCAACCGGCACAAGCTGCGGACATTCGCGCCGGCGCCTGGTTGGCTATCGATCCTCGCAGCAGCGCGGCCGTGCGCCTCGTGAACCACGCGTTAACCACGGGCAGCATCGTGAAACGCACGACAAAGCCGCAGGTGGCGAACAATCGCCTCATTCCTGCCGGGGCGTGGGTAATCGCCGATGGCTCGGTGTGGGATATCATGGCGCACGCATCAACGATGCATGTGCGCACCTGGGTGATTCCCGCCAACCATCACACCCTCATGGATGTTCGCTCGCCCCGAATCGGAATCTACGATCCCGAGCATAGCGGCATGAGTGATTACGGCTGGCTCACCCTGTGGCTGGAACGGGCCGGATTCGCATTTCGCGCCTTCACCGGCGAGGACATCGTCCATGGCAAGCTTGAACAGGTTGACACGCTGCTCATGCCTCATGGCAATGCAGATCGCCTGGTCAATGGACATGCCTACCCGATGTATCCGGCTCGCTATACGCGAGGGCTTTCCGACAGGGTGATGTCTACCTTGCGAACCTGGCTGCATCGTGGTGGCCACCTGATTGCCTTCGAGGGAAGTGCCAAGGCTATCTGTGACCAGTTGGGCATCGATTTGCGACAGCCGCTGCAACGACTGCCGGCGGCGGCATTCTCCAGCAGTGGAGCGGTGGTGCGGATTGTACCGGTGAAGGGAGAGGCATTGACGCTCGGTATCGACGAACCTTTCCCGGCGATGTACTTCAGCCCGTATGGATTTGAGTTGGCCGATTCGGGATCACAGCATTCCGCTGCCCGATTTGGCCGGGAACCGCTTGGTATCAGCGGCACAATGCAGGGCGAACAACATTTGGAGGGCATGCATGCGATCGTGCAGTTGTTGCAGGGAGAAGGTCATTTCACTGCCTTCGCCTTCCGGCCGCATTTCCGCACCCAAATGTTGGCATCGGAGCAGGTGCTCACCAACGCGATTCTGCAACAGTTCAACCAGGGAGACCGGCGATGACCGAAAAACCACTGCTGGCAGCACGCAAACACAGCGAGCGTCCGCATGTGCTAATCGTCTCCGACGATCCGTCGCTCGCCACATTCCTGAACGAGGGGTTGCCGCTCGGGGGGTTTTGGACAACCGTGATCGCGAGCGGACTGCAGGCGCTGGAGGTGTTTCGGCTGCGCCAGTTTGACATCATCGCGATCGACTGGGAATTGCGCAGCTTTGGCGCGCTTGAACTCATCAGGCGGTTGCGAGGTGTGTCAACCCGTTCTGACGGTGCTCCCGCCCGCACGACCGCGCCCATTGTGGTGATATCGGAACAGCCGGCCGACCTGGAGGCCCACGAACGTGAACGCCTCGAAATCAGCCGGCTGTTTTCTGCCCCATTGGAGCTCGATGAACTTGTGCCTGAACTCCATGTGGTTTTTGAAGAATGGCGAACCCGCTATCCCACCATGCCGCTGTCTGACGACCCATTGCGGCTCAAGGACTGACGCAGCTTGCGGCCGGTATCGAGTTCTTCGAACTCCCCGGTGGAGATATACACCACGCGCTCACAGATGTTGGTGACCCGGTCACCAATGCGCTCGAGATTGTGGGCGATCCACAGCAAATGCGTGGCCCGCACAATGGTGGTGGGGTCGGTGGCCATGTACTGCATCAGCTCGGTGACAATATCGTCATACAACTGATCCAGCTCGTCATCCCGAATCGCCACGGCGCGCGCCGCATCCGGATCCGACTTGATGTAGGCGAGGATGGCGGAATCGAGCATTTCCCGGGCGATTACGCCCATGCGCGGGATATCGTTGAGCGGCTTAAGCAACGGTTGATTGGCGCCTTCCACCACGATCTTGCCGATACCTGCGGCATAGTCGCCCATGCGCTCCAGGTTGGAGAAAATGGCAATACTGCTGGCAATACGGCGCACATCGGATCCGACGGGGCCCTGGAGTGCGATGAGTGTGATCGCGTTTTCCTCACCCTGGCGATGCATGCGATTAATCGCGTTGTCGCTCCGCTTCACTTCGTCAGCAAGGGCCACATTCTGTAGACGCAAGGCTTCCAGTGAGCGGGCAATCGCCTTATCAACCATGCTTGCCATGGTGACGACCTGGTCACTCAGATTTTGAAGCTGTTGGTCAAAACTCGTTCTGGTCGACATATGCGCCCTCGATGATCCTATACGTGCAAACTGTTGTTAACCCGTCGTTAATATTACCCGAAACGGCCCGAAATGTACCCTTCCGTACGCGGATCGTCAGGATTAGTGAACATTTTCTGGGTTGGGCCGGCTTCCACAAGGATGCCCTGTCGGTTCTCGTTGAGCGAATAGAAAACCGTCTGATG
>DJVD01000220.1 GCA_002440805.1 Chloroflexi bacterium UBA6265 | reverse complement strand
GGCGCCATTTTCTTGGTGACGGTACCGGCCACGATCATCAGATCGGCCGCACGCGGCGATGATCGGAAGAGCATACCGAAGCGCTCTGAGAGATCGAAGCGGGCCATGGAGGCGGAGATCATCTCGATGGCGCAGCAGGCAAGGCCAAACTGCAACCACCAGAGGGAAGAACGACGGCCCCAGTTAAACAGGAAGTCCATCGAGGTGGTGAAAATGTTCTTGTCGAACCGATCGTCGATCAAACCCATTCGAGGGCACCTTTCTTCCATGCATACACATAGCTGAGCATGAGTAGCCCAATGAAGATCATCATATGCACGAAACCGTCGAGGCCGAGGGTATCAAAGTTAACGGCCCAGGGATAAATAAACGCAGCTTCGAGATCGAAAATGACGAACAACATACCAATGACGTAGAAGCGGGCGGTGAACTGTGCCTGCACCGGCTTCACATCGGGGATACCGCTTTCATAGGGAGCCGATTTCGCCTTGTTCGGACGGGATGGCCCGATGATTGTAGAGATGTTCGCCATGCCGAAGCCGATGACGAAGGTAGCTACCACCATGAAGACGACGACAATCCAGTTGCTGCCAAAATACTCCACGAATCCCCACTCCATACGTGCGACGCTGGCGGGCGAGAAATCGCCCCACAGACCGCTAGTATGTTAGCACACACAGCCCTGCCGAACCGCCTGCAGGATACCGGCAGAATGGCCGAAACTGAGCCGATATCAGATGAGCTCGGTCGGATATGTGCCCGCAAGACACAACATCTTTATCAGTGTACGTACATATGCGGATAAGGTGGTGCAAATGGCTCGAATTTCGTATACGATCGGTACCCTCACTGACAGGTCGGCACCACTATCATTGGGTTAACACCAACGTGGTCGCCGTTGCCAGCCACAGCGTCGATCGACCCCTTCCCTCCTACAACGTGGTGTTGCTCAGTAGCCGCCCGGGCCATCCCCCGGGCGGTTATCCTTTGTCGCAAAACCTCCATTCCCCACGTTCCAGCCCAGCTCCTGCGCGATGAAAAACGTGTGACACCTGCCATGTGGTACCGTTTAGTCACCTCAGTCATTGCCTTGCTGGTGATGCGCGCCTCCTCACTTTTCCGACTGGTTATAGCCCCATGCTCATACGGTTCTTTCGCAGCGAGCCTGCGGCCGCAATTGTCCTGCTCCTGTTGGCTGCATTTGCCCTCGTCGTTGCCAACTCACCCCTGCAGGACGCATATCACCACCTGCTGGAGGCCAAATTTGGCGGCCTCTCAATTCATCACTGGATTAACGATGGCCTGATGGCGGTGTTCTTCCTGATGGTTGGACTCGAGATCAAGCGCGAGATGGTGGGCGGCGCGCTTTCCACGTGGGGAGACCGGTTGCTCCCTGGCGTTGCCGCTCTGGGCGGCATGCTGGTGCCGGCGCTTATCTTCGTCGGCCTGAATTGGGGATCATCGGATCTCATGGCCGGTTGGGCGATCCCGACCGCAACAGACATCGCCTTTGCCCTCGGCGTACTCACGATTCTGGGCAAACGCGTGCCGGCGTCCATCCGGGTGCTGCTGGTGGGCGTGGCGATCATCGACGATTTGCTGGCGATCCTGGTGATCGCCCTCTTCTACTCCGGTGGCCTCGCAATGAGCTGGCTGGCATTGGCGGCGGCAATTTCGGTCGCGTTGGTAGTAATGAACAAGCGCGGTGTCATGAGCCTGGTCCCCTACCTCGTGCTGGGGGTAGCCCTGTGGGTTGCCGTGTACAACTCCGGGTTGCATGCAACGCTGGCCGGAGTCATGGTGGCCCTCACCATCCCCTCGCGACATACGGAGGAATCGGCCGTCGCACCGCTTAATATCCTTGAGCACCGGATCGTGTACTGGGTGAACTTTGGCATCCTGCCATTGTTCGGCTTCGCCAATGCCGGGGTGTCGTTCAGCGGCCTGGGCCAGGATGCGTTTATAGGCTCGCTGCCGCTGGGCATTGTGCTCGGGCTGTTTGTGGGCAAGCAGATCGGCATTTTCGGATCAATCTGGTTGCTGATCCGGTTTGGCGTTGCGCGGATGCCGGCGCGGGTAACCTGGTCGCAGATTCACGCAATGGCCATGATCTGCGGTATCGGCTTTACCATGAGCTTCTTTATTGGTGGGCTGGCCTTCGCGACCTCACCGGAACATCTGGATGCGACCAAAATCGGAGTGATGGGCGGATCACTGCTGTCAGCCATTGTTGGCACGCTGTTGATGCGGCGTGCCACCGCTGCCCGTCAAGATGAACTCTCCACCGATGAAGCCACTGTGCCCGAGCCGGCCTAACCTGCACAACTGACCCGTAGATGGAAGGTTGGTGATAAGCGCTGCCTGCTAACCGATGCGGATATTCGATTCGGCGAATCGGTACCGTTCCTGCTTCTGCTTGTTCTGCAGCGCGTAAACCACGGTGATGGGGCCGAGACGGCCGATGAACATGCCGAGCGTCAGCACCAGCTTGCCGCCAATACTCAAATCTGGCGTCAGGCCAGTGGTAAGCCCCACAGTAGCCAACGCGCTCATCGCCTCGAACATCAGTGAGAGGAAACTGAACCGTTCATCATTCATGATGTCCTCAGTCATCACCAGCATCATCGAAAGCACGAAGTGGGTGGCCATGAAGAGGGTGATGATGGCAAGGGCGCGGAACACCACCTGGGCGGCAATGCGGCGCCCAAATGCCTGCGGTTCGCTCTGACCACGAACGGTGGACATCACGGTCATCACAACCACGGCAATTGTGGCCAGCTTTACACCGCCCGCGGTGGAGCCTGCCGCCCCACCCACCATCATGATCACGATCCACAAATACATGGTGGAGTTGTGGGCAACCGACCAATCGGCACTGGAAAATCCGGCAGTACGCGCCGCGACTGCCTGGAATACGGCATTGAGGGGTCGCCAGGGAGCCTCGACGGAGTTCATGGCCGAACCCCATTCCACGGCCATAAAAAGCACACCACTGATAGCGATCATGGCGAAATTGGTGATCAGCACCAGCTTGGAATCAAGATGGAGCGGCTTCCAGCGGCGCTTGCTCCACAAGTCAGACATCACCATGTAACTAATGGCACCAAACTGGATGAGACCGGCTACGGTCATCAGCAGTACGGGCGATTCGTTGTGATTGGACATAGATACGAAGCCGCCCTGCAGGTCGAATCCCGCGTTGCAGAACGCCGAGATCGAGTGGAAGATTCCCCACCACACTGCAACCGGAAAAGATTCGTACCGCAGGAAGTGCGGAATGAGGATGATGGCACCGATCGTTTCGGTGACCAACATAAACCTCACGATCTTCATGGAGATCTGTGATGCATCCCGCAACGTCATGGTTGGCGATCCATCCTGCATCATCATGTGGGCCCGCAGGCTGGATCCGCGACCCAATGCGATCAGCATCAGCGAAGTGCCGGCCATAAAGCCGAAGCCACCAATCTGGATCAAAATGAGGATGACGATTTCGCCGAAGAAACTCCAATGCTCCTGCGTCTCCACGGTCACTAACCCGGTCACGGAAAACGCCGATACCGATGTAAACATGGCATCGACGAAATGGGTGGAGGCTCCATCCTCGGTGGCCCACGGCAGCATCAGCAGCCCTGCACCGAGCATAAAGATCACCACCACGGCCACCACAAACATCTTGGCGTGGAGGGTGGACGTGGGTTTATCGATGGATTGGTGGGGAGCGTCGGTCAGCTCAATAACGCGCTGGGCATCCAGGCGTTTGCGTACAACCTTGTTGCCAGGCCGACGGGCTATACGATCGCTCACGACTGGTTGGCGGCTTTCACCTGGCCGGGATCGTGGCTCACGAAATGAGCGATATCGCTATCGGCACCAACAAGCACCAATTCATCGTGGGCGCGGATCACTTCGCCAAAGTGTGGCACTGTCACCAGCTGGTTGCCACGCTTAATCAGCAACACATTCATGCGCCCCTGAACATTTTTCATCAGGTTCTCGATGGTGTGGCCAACCAGGTTGGCCGGCGCCTCGATTTTGGCGATACCGGCGGAATTGGAGAGGGTGATGTAATCGGTAATATGGCGCACACCCAGCGAGTGGGCCAGCCGCACACCGGCATCCATTTCCGGGAATACCACCCGGTCGGCACCTACCCTGTGCAGCAGCTCGCCATGTAGTGCGGTTTTGGCCTTGCTCACAACCCACGGCACCTTGAGCTTTTTCAGCAGCAGCGTGGAAAGCACACTGGCTTCCAGGTTCTCACCCTGGGCCACCACCACCACATCCGATTGCTGCACATTGAGTTGCTCCAGCAGATCGCGATCAGTGCCATCGCCCTCAACGGCCAGCGTGACGTACTCGGATGCCGCCTGGACCTTGCGGGGATCCAGGTCGATGGCCATCACTTCATAGCCAAGCTCGCTCAAGGATTTGGCGACACTGGTGCCGAACCGCCCGAGGCCGATCACGGTCACACGCTCGGGAGATCCGCTGGGTTTGGTCATTGGCACGAGGCGATGTCCTTATGAATACCGATAATATGTCTGCCGGTATGGTACCCAACTTTAGGCAGGTATCGCCAACCCGCAGAGACCGCCCGATGGGGAACCGGGCGGTCTCGATGCGGACGGAGTGAAGCGTACTAGTCGCGATCGTACGGGAAGGTGACGCCCCAGCTACGCAGCGCATCCTGCATGATTTGGGCGATTACCAGGGAATCGTCCAGCGGCATCAGCGGATGCTCGGTGCGTCCCTCGCGCAGGCACGTGCCCACTTCCATCATCTCGTACTGGTAGCCAATGCCCTCGTGGCTGCAATCGAAGAACTCCGGGTCCTGGCCATTGCGGAACAGCGTAAATGTGCTGGGCCGGTGCCAATCGTGATCCATCACGATGCTGCCATTGCTGCCAGCGATCATGCAGAGGTTGCGGCTATTGGCCCGCACGGTGATACCGGCATTGGCAACAGCACCATTGGCGTAGCGGGTAGTGATCATGCAGTTTTCATCGACCCCACTCTCGCCGAGTGTGGCCACGCTTACCATTTCCTCGGGTGTACCCAGCACCATTTGCACCATCTGCACGGCGTAGACACCGGCATCGAGCAGCGCCGAGCCGCCGAGATCCTTGTTGAACAGGCGGAAATCGGGATCGAACGGGTTGTTCCAACCCATCGTGGCGGTCATGTATTGCACATCGCCTATGCTGCCATCGTTGAGGAACCCACGCACTTTCACCATCGCCGGGCGGAACCGGGTCCAGATCGCTTCCATCAGGAAGCGTTTGTTGGCGCGGGCGGCCTCAACCATCTCGCGGGTTTCGGCCACGTTCATGGCCATGGGCTTCTCGCACAGCACNNGTGTCCTTCATTGCCCGGGCGTCCTCCAGACTCAGCGCCATGGGCTTCTCGCACAGCACATTTTTGCCGGCGTTCAGCAATTCGATCACGATATCGTGGTGCATCGGGTGAGGTGTGGCCACGTAGACCACATCAACATCCGGATCGTTGACGATGCCATCGTAGCTGGCATAGCGGCGGGGCACATTGAACATATCGCCAAAGGCATCGGCTGCCCCCTGCGTGCGCGATCCTACCGCCACGAGCTCAGCCCCCTCGGCCAGTGGCATATCGCGAGCGAAGATTTTGGCGATGTTGCCGGTACCGACAATTCCCCAACGGATTGGGCCGTCGTGGCTTACCAGCGGTGTGCGTGCGCTCATGATCGAGATCCTTTGCATAAACGGTTCAGCCTGTGATCGACCCGTTGTCGATTGCATCATGCGCTTCTGTATACCGCTTTTCGCATGACCTGTCATCAGGAATTGACGCAGACATCAGGAAGCCCGTCAGTTACCTGACGGGCTTCCAGTGAACCGTTCATCGCCTGTTTGAGGGATGGTGGCTAGCTCACGATGAACGGCGTTGCAATCTCCAGCACTTCCGCCGGAGTGAGGGTGGGGTTGACCGCTGCGGGGAACGGCACGGCGCCGTTCAGCAGGGCGATGTAGGCAGCGTGGCGGGCCTCGACACCATGAATGGTGAGGGCGGCAGTGAGGAGCTCATCGCTATCGATCAGGTACTGGGCGGCACCCTGGTAGGCGGCTACGCCGGTATCTTCCAGTGCCTGGGCAACTTGCAGGAATCCCACCGCGTCTTCGTAGCCGAAGTCGTACATGGCTTCCTCTACCGGCATGCCACCGAGATCGGTGATCACCTGGGTGAGGACGGCAACGTGCTCGGCTTCGTGCTCGCCAATGGCGACCAGGTTATCGAACACGGTGTCCTGGTAGCCCCAGGTGGTGATGCCTTCGCGGCCAATGGAGGCCAGGCCGTCACGGTAGAACGCGGCCTCGAGGTGCTCGAGGGTGAGGGCGTAATTCAGGACATCTACCGGGGATTCGAACGGCACATCATCGGGCGTGGCATCCATCTGGGCCGAGACCTTGCCAAAGGTGATTGGCGCAGCCAGGGCGGCGGAAGCGATACCGGCATTGATCAGCATTCGGCGGCGATTCATGGTGGCCGTGGTCAACTCGTGGAGCATTTGGTCGGCTGTAGTGATCTTCATCATGTGGTCCTTTCATGCATAGAAACGGTGATTAGGGAGCGGGATTAGTCCGTGATGAATCCACCAGCGGCGCCAAGCACTTCGTCCGGTGTCATCGGGGTTTCGAACGCGGCCGGGAATGGGGACTCGAGGTTGAGCAGGTTGAGGTATGCCGCGTGGCGAGCCTCGACGGCGACAATCGAGCCGGCAGCGGTGAGCAGGTCGGTGTTCTGAATGAACTGACCGGCGCCATCATAGGCAGCGACGCCCACATTTTCCAAAACCATGGCTGTGGCCAGGAAGCTGGCGGCATCGGTGACGCCGAAATCGTAGTTGGCCCGCTCGACCGGCATGCCGCCGAGATCGGTGATTACCTGGGTGAGGGTGGTGACATGATCGGCTTCGTGCTGGCCGACAACGCCCATCCATTCATTGATGTTGTTGCCGAAACCATCGGTGCCGAGATCATACTCGCCGCTTGCTTCGTAAAATGCGGCTTCCAGGTGCTCGAGGGTGAGTGCATAGTTCAGCACATCGATATCAGTCTCAAAGGCTACCTGGTACATCGGCAGCGACCGATCGGAAATGGCTGCGCTCTGGGTGCGGACGGTGTCGAGTGTTCGTGCGAAGGCGTCATGATAATTCTTCATCGTGTGATCCTTTCCTTCCTGACGACGTCTGCAAGTGCAAACATCCAAATCGTGAACACCGCCGGATCCAAAACTCCGATTGCGACCCCGGGTGGAAGCGGAAGCTCCCGGCGGTGTTGACGGTTGAACGCAGGAAGTTCGGGTTTAGATCACTCCCAAACAATATTCCCCGGAATTCGTGATGAATCCGGGGAATATTCGTGGTTATTGAATTGTGATCCGGTAGTTAATCGCCCTGCAGCTGGGTGAGATCGGCCACCACAATCGGATCGGTGGTGGGCAAATCGTTGCCAAGCGGACCTTCTTCCAGCGTGATCGCCAGCGTCTGGAACCGGTTGGGATCGCTCACAGTGGCGAACTCGGATGACTGTGGATCGAGCACGCCCACGGGCACCGGTGTTTCGCCATCAATGACCCATACCTGATAGACGAATCCTTCAGGAGCGGCGGGCATATCGTCCATATGCAGCTTCAGCACACCGCTATCGGCGATGTACTCCACCGTGCCACTGGCGCCGACCGAGGGATCGGTCACGGTGACCTGGGCGATGGTTTGCGCGGGAGCATCAGATTCCGTATCGAACACGGTGCGCCCAAGCATGATTCCGCCAGCGAGGGTGAGCAATGCCAGCACCGCGGCAACTGCCCAGTGCAGTCGCCAGGGCGATGGTGAGGCACTCGGTTGGCTGGCCGGGCTCCGCAACGGACTGATATTCGCCTGCTCGGCCACCGGTACAGCCGTATCGGCGATGCGTGCCTCAATACCGGCCCACACGCTATCGGGGAGGTCGATATCGGGTGCAGTCATGGGTAGTACATCGGCAGCAAAGCTCGCGGCTTGAAGCGCGGCGTCGCAAACAGCGCACGTCGCGGCATGCTCCAGTACAAGCTGGCGCTCTTCATCGCTGGCAAAGCCAAACGCTACTGCTTCGATCAGGTCGTTGGCGATGTGGGTGCACTCGGTTTCTGGCATGGTGAGGTTGTTGGTGGAGTGTGTCATGATGCCGTACCTGCCGTTTCCAGCCCGGGATTAAGTGAGACGGATAATTTCTTCAGGCCGAGGCGAATCCGCCCCTTCACCGTGCCAAGCGAGGCATTCTCGCGCGCAGCAATCTCGGCGTGGCTTAATCCATCAAAGAATGAAAGTTCGATTGGTCGCCGTTGCTCGGGTGGGAGTTCGTTCATGGCGGCCCGCACATCATCCGCATCCAGCCGGGCAACAACTTCGCTCCAGGCATCGGGTGTGGCCAGCGCGTGCTCGACATCGTCGATATTGGTCTTGCCAGGACCACGATCGAGTTCCCGGCGGCGGTAATCGATGCTGCGATTGTGGACGATGCTGAGAATCCAGCCGCGCACGTTGCCGCCCTTGCTGGCGTGAAACGATGATGCTCGCGACCACACGGCCGTGAACGCATCCTGCACGACTTCCTCGGCTGCCGCCGCTTCGCCCGTAACGCGATAGGCCAGGGCGAACGAGATGCGGCCGTAGAGATCGTATAGCGATCGCAGGGCCGATGCATCGCGGTTGGCGACACGCTGCATCAGTTCCAGATCGGTGGGGGGTGAGTGAATCATTGCATCCAGACTATCGTGTTGGGCCGAACGGGACGATAGCACCAAGTGTACACACACGGCTGCCCGCGCTAATCGGCAATCTCCATTTCCGTGAGATCGGCCGTAATCACCGGATCAGAGCTCGGTTGCTCGCTGCCAAAGGGCGCGGGCTCCTCAGTGACGAACAGCGTATCGTAGCGGCCTTCGTAGGCTGCATACGCAAACCGGCTGGAGTTTGGATTCATCACCCCGGCAGGCACGACAAGGTCATCCACCTGCATCCACACCTGGTAGACCGATCCCGCCGGGGCCGGTGGCAAGGTACGAATCGCGAGGATGTACACCTCTTCGGATTCGANNGTGACAAACGCCACCCGTCCCAGGAACACGCCTGCCAGCAACGAAAGGATGGCCAGCGCCGCAGCCACCAGCCACGGGATGGAGGTGCGGTTGCCTGCTGGCGTGAGAGGTGCGGCGGACTCGGTCATGCGTGGTTATCTCTTTCGTGCGCTGAAGCCGTATCTAGTCGGGCTGCTGGACAACATGATAAATCGAGACGCCATCCTGCTGGTAAACGAGCTCAAGGTGCCCGCTCGCGGCGGCGGTGCTGGCCGACTGCTCGACTTGCTCCCCGAACATCGCCCGTTCGGCTGGCCCGACGATGATGTATTCCACGTGGTATCGCTGCAGCACTGGCAAAACGATATCCCACTGCGCCATTTGCGTGTACATGGTTGCCACATCGAGCCGACGGGATTCCACCAGCCCTTCCCATCCTGGACGCTGGTGCCGCTGCACCTCGCTATCGCCCAGGACGGCAGGTTGGCCAGTGAGCGCACTGAGGCTGCCGATTGACGGGGACCCACTCCCGGCCGCCGTAAGCACCACCGGCATACCGGAAAGTTCCGACTGAATCCACGCCGCGGCCTCGAGTTCGCCCGGGCTGCGCAGGACGGTTGGTGCGGCCAGCGACACGCGATCGATCCCCCACCCTGGTTGCTGGATATGGGCGGCGGTGGGGATCGCCAACGCGATGGTGGCCATCAGGGCCGCGAAGGTCATCGCCCGACGTTGCAATGGCAACGCCAGCGATGCAGCGTGCGCGGTTGCCAAAGCAATCGCCAGCACCAGCAGCAACCAGGCCAGCGCCAGGACCTGGTTGCCAGCACTTTCTCCGCCGGAGGTCGCGTGGAACGGTCGCGCCTGGGCAGCCATCAACAAGCCTGTCCCGATCAATGCGAGGGTACTGCTCCAGAGCATGACCGGCGTATCGAGCCAATGCCACACAGCAATCACAGCCAGCAATGAGACCAGCAAGGTGACCATGAGGGCGGAATCGAGGCGCCAGGCGAGGCCGGCACATGCCAGCACCGCGCCGATGGCGATGCCACTGGCAACCACACCCATCCGGCCTTCCTCGAGGGTTGTGGCGATCACCTTCGCAGCGCCCACGGCCAGCACAATCACCACCAACACCAACACCATGCCGACGCTGTCGCCGAGATCAGCCAGGTGCCAGGCTGTTGGCTTGAGGAGGTTGCGTTGGGTTGCGGTATGGGCGGCAAACGCCGGGTACCAGATGGCGAGACCCACAGCAATGATCGCGGCCAGCTCAAGCACACAACGACGGACTATCGGCCACCAGGGATCACGATCGGTTCGCTGCTGCCAGGCGGGAATAGCAAGGCCGATGGCGACCACGATGACGGCCACAATCGGTGCCCAGTCCGCAGCAACCGAGAGGGCCCCCGCCGCCAGCGCGGCC
>DJVD01000044.1 GCA_002440805.1 Chloroflexi bacterium UBA6265 | reverse complement strand
TCTACCGCTGGTGATCGATCGCTGCCAACAAGAGCAGTTCCCCCCCTGAGAGGGCGCGTGTGACAGGTAACCTCCCCTGGAGCTGGTAGAGAAGTGCGGCCGTCCGTTGGCTGTCCCAACGGCTTCGGCCTCCCACCAATCGCGAACCCATCATGCCGATTGTTGTTGCAACCATGAAGGAGGTACATATGGACACTATTTCGCAAACCAATCGCCGAAGCGTAGTCACCCAAGGGGGTCTGGTTACGGCCTTTATCGCCTTACAGGCTGCGCTTGGTCGCACAGCTGCTGCCCAGGAAGCGACACCGGGGTCGGGCACCTCGATCACGGCAACGCCATCAGCCGATTGCGCCGGGCAGGAACAGGTGGCGCAAAACCTGGAAACCTTCGATGAACTCGACTTCGAGGGATGGAACAACCAGAATTGGGAGGTGTTCGGCGAGATCCACGCTGAAGATGTCCACGTCGAGGGTTTCGGAATAAATACAGATGGCAGAGACGTCCACGTAGAGTGGGCTAAAGAATTCATTGCCGCCAACCCGGACAACTATCGCATTCTTGAACACCCCATCAGGATCGGGGCTGGAGACTGGACGGCAGTGACAGGGGTACTTGTAGACGGAACGATCATGGCAACCTTCGCTCATTGGGAGAACGGACAGATCACCGAGGAGTATCTCTTCACTCTGGGCTAAACATCGCCCCTGCGTCTTTTTATGCCCCGCGCCTGACACCTCATCGGTGTCCGGCACGGGGCGCACGTTCCAGGAGACATACCCGCATGAACATCGCCATCATCGGTGTCGGCAGCGTCGGCCGTTCACTTGCCACCGCGGCCTCTCGGAGTGGCCATGCTGTCACGATCGCTGCCCGGGTTTTCGAGGATGCGCAGTCGTTGGCACAGGACATCGATGCCCGGGCGGTATCATCCAACACCGAAGCGATAACTGGTGCGGAGATTGTAATTCTCGCCGTACCATTCGATGCCGTGCAGGAGATCGCGAACGAGATCGGCTCCCACCTTGAGGGAAAGGTGCTCGTTGACGTAACCAATCGATTTGACCCCAGGGATCTCGATGGGGCGTCTAACGCGGAGTTGATTCAAAATATGGTGCCCACAGCAAGGGTTGTAAAGGCCTTCAATACGCTCTTCGCGTCTCGCCAAGCCGACCCGATGATTGACGATATAGAACTGGACGGCTTTGTCGCCAGCGATGACGATGGCGCCAGGCAGCAGGTTCTGGCCCTCGTCGAATCGATGGGATTTCGCCCGATCGACGCTGGCCCACTGACTATGGCACGGGCACTCGAGGGAATGGCACTGCTCAACATCGCATTGAACATGACCAATGGCTGGTCGTGGCAAACAGGCTGGAAACTCCTGGGTCCCACCAGCTGATCGTCCGGCCGCGACCTTCACTTCCCTACGAACCATGTTCTCACGCCGTTTGGTGACATCAACCGGATCGAAAGGATCCCCGTCAGCCGGTTCGGGCTTGAATGCCCGGTGAATGACCACGATGCAAGCCACTGCGGGTGCAGCGGCTTTTGTGGATTTGACGCAGGAAAGACGCATCGAATTAATCGCCTGGCTCTCCAATTTGACCGACGGAGGTGCGAACGCAATTAAGGCAGGTTCGTGCCAGCCAGGTTGGCATTCGGAGTATTCCTGGTCATCATATCGAGATCCCCGATATTCCTTGATCCCTTACGCCAAGTCTTCGGGATGATGGGCCCGACCTCAGGTCTAAATGCCCTTCCGCTCCGGTATGCACGGGCGAACTCTTCGCCAAACCCCGGCAAGCGGCTGGCTCCAATCAATCCGCTGCATCACGCTTGAGCTGAGGAACATAGACACCTGCCAGAGTACGGGTGGAAATTGTATACAAAACGTGCTAGATTATTGTCAACGTTTTCCGATAATGCAGCCATCGCGAGTTCTTGCAGTCATACGACTGTCGAAGGGACGGAACCGCTTGGCATTATTCCCGGCGAACGATCCACCTAGTGATGACGTGTTTGTCGCTCCTTATGGCAAGCCGACAACACACCATTTGCCGAATCCCCCTCAAGTGGCATTGGAGCGAACTGCCAAAAGTCCGTTCAGTGCTTTCCGGGTGTTACCGCCGGGCGTCGTGCCGGCGCAGAATGGAGTCAGCGCTGATCGATCTGCAGCAATAGCGCGGGTGCCCTGGTTGATTCCAGGTTGCTAGTCTCAAGAGCCGAGCCCTCTAACCCGAGTACCGCTGGTTGGTTGGCAACGCCCGACCGGTGGTGATCGCGTCATTGCTGTACGAATTGATCCTCTCCGCGCAGATCGGCGCACCGCCAGCGCGATGCAATCTGTATGCAAACAGCAACACCCATCCCGGCTATGCCGCTTGGGGCGATGTGCGCCCCTTAGTCCGGCTGCTGACAGATTTCCGGGATACCTGAGCCAATTGTTTCCTGGCCGAATGATCGATTTATCGGATGGACACAGCCCCTCCTCGCGATGATGAGGATAGGACTCCACAACAAGGGCTTTGTTCGACCCAAGATACATTTGCTCCATACCATTTTCGAATCCAGGGTTGGAATATTCCGACCACAAGGAGTCTGTTATGTTGACCATGAATTTCTCTACGCTCCGTACAACGATCAACAGTGTTTCCTCACGCCGCACAGTTTTCCGACGCCTGATTGGTACCGGTGCCGGCACCCTTCTCGGCACAGGCGTTGTCACAGCCCTCGCCCAGGACGCGACTCCTGGAGATGGTGAGCAGTGTGTCGCGTTCGCGCCTCCGGCCGGCGAAGCGGGAATCGGCTACGTCCCTCTCCTTGTTGGCGGAATTGTCCACGACATGCCGACCGGTCCGGTGGAAGTTCGCATTTCCCGCCTTACCATGGCGCCAGGTACGACCCTTGAAGGGGGTGCACAGCCCTATCCGCTCCTCATGTACATGGAAATGGGCACAACGGCATGTCCGGGTGGTGCGGGCCGAATGAGCTATGGCGCCGATGGCACGGTGCTGGAGGTCACAGAGGAAGATGGAGTGCAGTACACCTCGGCGGGCGCAACCCAGTATGTCCCTGCGAACATCCACGATGGAGCGGGGAACGAAGGCACCCAACTTATGTCCTCGCTGATCATTGAATTCGTCCCGGTCCAGGATGGCGCCACTCCGGTCGGCTAATACTGGAGACCACGTTTCCCAGCCTCTATGTCGCCCTCTTCGTTTGTCGGGAGCGCCTGGACCTCCCAACCCACACCAACTGCACAACCGCGACCTTCCGGTTCCGCCAACAGTGCCAGGTCTCCAAAGGGACCTGGCACCTTGTTTTCCGCCCCGTGGGACATTCCAAAAAAGCAATCCCAGCATGCGGTGCTTGACTGGTCGTCGGCGTCACCGTGCTCAGGTTCGAAACCTTTCTATCGTTGGCCTTCCCTCATCACCAGACAGTTGACAGATGGCATTACGTTCCCTATAGTGATTTTCAGGACTCTACACATAACTCAGTTTTGTTGGTTGCTCGGTTGGAAGCTACTGATGGGAGGCGAAGTCATGTCCAGTATCTCGACTCGGATTTCCGAAGCGACGATCTCGCGCAGGCAGTTCACGTTAGGGGCAACGCTCGCCGGAGCAGGTCTGGTTTTACCGCTACGGCAAGCACAGGTGTTTGCCGCTCACCATGACTTCAGCGGACTTGATTTGCCGACGCTGGACGTCACCGTTACTGCCAGCGGATACGAAGGCATCCCTGAGACCCTGGAAGCCGGTCGATATCTCGTCACCGTTAATTCAGGGGAAGATGTTGGCGAGTTTGGAGGCGGCGCGAGTTTCATCCAACCTGCTGGCATGACCGGCGATGAGTTCGTTGCAATGCTTGGTGAAATGGGGCCTCCATCGGAAGGACAAGCCGCCGCCACTCCGATGGATGCCGGCGCTGCCGAAGCGAGTCCGCCAGCGGAGGAAATGAGACCACCGCCTTTTCTTTACGAATCCATCATGGCCGGCGGGGTGTTCGCAGGTGCCGGGGAATCTGCACAAATCGTGATCGATCTCACTCCTGGCAGTTGGGTGGCCTGGGGCGATGATCCCGAAGCACCTCAAGCGCCAGTGGTTTTCGAGGTGACGGGTGAGATGCCGGCGGAGCTGGTGGAGCCCGGTTCGGCTGCGACTCTCACGATGAGCGAATATGCCATTGAGGTCATTGCCGGGGAACTCACCACGGGATCCTACGTTGTGAAGATCGACAACATCGGTGCCCAACCTCACTTCATTGGCTGGTTTAAGGTTCCTGATGGGCTGACCGCAGAACAGATTCAAACGGTGCTTGATGAAGAAGAACAAGCGATGATGACCGGCACACCGCCCGTCTACTCCGACCTGAACCCGGAAGAGGACATCGTTCCTGTTACCTTCTCCGGCACGCAATCCGGTGGCACAAGCCAATGGATTCAGGTTGCGGACATTGAGGCGGGAACCCACGCAATGCTTTGCTTCTTCCCAGACATCAGTGATGGCGCACCCCACGCCAACCACGGTATGTACACCGTGGTGGAAATCGCCGGTTAGCGATATCAAATAAACGCATGGTGAGGAGGGTTCCCTGGATTGGGTACCCTCCTCTGTCGCTCCCCGTGCCAGTGATACATCTCCTGAATGCCGATCCACCTCAGAGAATGTTGACGGTCCCCATCACCCTACGCGGGATCCAGGATCTTGGTGGACAGTGTTACCGTCACCTCGGTATGTTTCGGTCAAAACCGTCTAGGCAATCCTATCTAAAACACTTGACATCATATTCCGCGTTCTCTATAGTGATTTTCAGGACTCTACA
>DJVD01000115.1 GCA_002440805.1 Chloroflexi bacterium UBA6265 | reverse complement strand
CCATGGTCTCTTCCGGCGTGGCGACCACTGCAGCGGTTGCCTCAGGTGTAGCGACGACGACCATGGTCTCTTCCGGCGTGGCGACAATGGCAGGGGTTGACTCAGGTGTTGCAACGACATCTTCCATCGCTCCAGGAGTAGCGATGACCAGTGCGGTTGCCTCTGGTGTAGCGAAAGCGACCTCGGTCTCTTCCGGCGTCGCGACAACCGCAGCGGTCGCCTCCGGTGTAGCGACGGCGGCCATGGTCTCTTCCGGTGTAGCGACGGCGGCCATGGTCTCTTCCGGCGTGGCGACAACCGCAGCGGTCGCCTCCGGTGTAGCGACGGCGGCCATGGTCTCTTCCGGCGTGGCGACAATCGCAGCGGTCGCCTCCGGTGTAGCGATAACAGCCTCGGTCTCTTCCGGCGTAGCGACGACGGCCATGGTCTCTTCCGGCGTGGCGACAACCGCAGCGGTTGCCTCCGGTGTAGCGACAGTGGCCACACTCTCTTCAGGTGAAGCAACGACCGCAGCGGTTGCCTCCGGTGAAGCGACAGCAGCCACGGTTTCCTCCGGAGTAGCCATCACGGCTGTCCCTTCGGGCGCGATCGCTGTTGGCGTCACCACCTCTGTGGGTGCCGATGTTGGAGGCGCAACGGTTGCGGTAGGTTCGGCCTCATCGTCGGCACCACATGCACTTAAAATCAGCGTGGCCGAAAGTGCCAGGCCGCCAAACGTGATCAGCTTTCGATTGCGGGAAATCTTCATGCTTTCACATCCTCATTTCGCTGCGCATTGCGGATATCCGCAGCAACGGGTTTGCCTGAATGTCATGCCCATATGGGCAGTGTTTTGTGTTGCTTTCCCTAGCGTAGCGGATGAAACGCGGAAATGGCTACCTATCAGGCAATTGTTTAGTATCGATTTGGACTACGCCCTGTCGGACCGCGTGCATTCGGGCGATACTGAGGCGGTGCGATTACTCGCCTTGCTCGAGAGGAACCTGCGTTTATGTCATTTCCCGTCCATCAGGATGCGCCCTGGTATCACGAACTTTCTGTGGCAGTGGCCGCTGCCGATGCTGCGGGCGAGGTGATCCTTCAGTTCTACAACGCCCAGTCTGCCGATGAATACACCAAGGATGACGGCAGCCCGGTGACCGACGCCGACCTCGCGGCCGACAAGGTCATTCGCGAGCACCTCAGTTCAGCATTTCCCGATGACGGACTCCTGACTGAGGAAGGCGCCAAAGAAGAATCTCGCCTCAATAAGCAACGCGTCTGGATTGTTGATCCCATCGATGGCACGGCCCAGTTCATTGCGGCCAACGGCAAGTTCGATGTGTTAATCGCGCTGGCCGAGAATCAGCGTCCGGTGGTGGCGGTCACCCTCCAGCCGGTGACCGGGCTAATGCATGCAGCGATTATCGGTCAGGGAGCGTGGCGGCGGGAGAACGGCGTGTGGTCGGCTTTTGAGATCGCACCGGCTCACAATCCTCCCCGCATGGTCACCAGCGTGTATTACATCGCCGAAGGATCCGAGCCGGCGGTGAAGGCTGTAGCCGAGAAGTTTGGCTCGGTTGATCCGGAGGAGATGAAGGTCGGCACGCAGGCGCGTGCGTTTGATGATACCCAGCGCGTTTACGATGTGTTCATTGGTTTCCCGCAGCCACCGGGAACATCGCCGGGGCAAGAGTGGGATCTCGCAGCACCCGACCTCATCATTAACGAGGCCGGCGGCGTCTATTCCGATTTGTATGGCCGACTGCATCTCTACAACAAAAAGAACACCCATTTTAGCGGTGGGCTGCTGGTGAGTGCCGATCACGAGATCCATCTGCAGGTCTTGAAGGCCATGCGTCCCTTCCTGCGCGAGACCCCGCCCAGCCCCGAGCCCGCCGACGATTTACCGGCTGAGTAGGTCAGCCTTGCGTTCGATGCCTCGTCCGCGGGATCGGGCAACCAGCACGATCCCGCCAACGATCAGCGCCATGCCCACCAGGTGCGGCCAGCCAAAATGATCGCCGGCAATCAGCCACGCGCTGAGCACCGCTGCGATTGGCATCACGCCGGTGACCGCGCCAGCGACGCTTGTTGGTAACTGCCGGAGGCCGAAATACCAGAAGACAGCGGCAGCAGAACCCACAAATGCACCGGCATAGGTCAGCGCCACCCAGGCCGATACGGGTATCGTTCCAAGATCGAAATCACGCATCTGCCACAAGCCCGGTATGAGAAACAGCAGCGCGCCATACATGCTGTACCAACAGGTGAGCCCGAGCGGTGATGCTTTTTTGGCAACCAACCGGCTGAAGATGGTGTAGAGCGATTCGCTCAGCACAGCCAGCAAGATCAGGAGCGCGCCCAGGAGTGGTCGGGTTGCACCGTTCTCGTCGGGTGCATCGAGGACATTCACCACCAGCACACCACCGATGGTGAGCAGCACCCCCACCCACGCAATGCGTGAAAGCCGGTCGCCCAAAAGCCAGCTCAGGATCGCCACCATCGCCGGTGACGCCGCGAGGATAATGCCGCTGATCATGGCGGTGGTCATGCTGACCCCATGCAGGGTGAGCACGGTAAAGAGGAACGAACCGAACAGGCTCTGCGCCAGCACGGTCAGGTGCGAACGCCGATCCAGCTGGGGCAATTCCCCGTCTACAGCGAACGTGATGACCAGAATAAAAACGGCGGCAATCAGGAAACGAAGCAATCCCGCGATCATCACCGGTACGTCGTCGACGATGAAGGTGTTGGTGGTCATGGATGAACCCACGAACACCATGCTGAGGATGAGGGCAAGGTACGCCGGGATGTCTGAACCCACTCGTGGGAAGTTTGTCATGCAGGTGCCCTCAGTCGGAGAATCGCGTGGTCACATTGTGGCCTACGCTGGCGATACCGCCAATGTCGAAATAGCCAGTTTCGCGTGATAATGGGGAGAGCAGAGGAGGCTTCATGAGCGCAACAGGACAACGGGCACTGGTTGATCGTATCCGCGCCATTGCGGATTGGCGTCGGGAGCGGGAACTGCAGGATATGCTGGGCCTTGGCCCGGAGGCAGCCCAACGAAGCCGCCATTCGGCAGACGGACTCCTGCTGTTGGCCGAGGCGATCGCCAACCTGCCCGAGGACGATGCTCGTATCGTCGATCTGGAGCGACTCGCGTTCTCCGGTGGTTCGTTCATGCCGGGTGCCACGCTATTGGCGGAGCTGGGCCGATTTCGCTTTCACGAACCCGAGCAGGAAATTGATGCCTTTATCTCCAACATGGTCAGTTTTGCTGAGCGCGATCTCGAGGAAATGGGCTTATGGGGCGGCCCACAGATTGCTGGTGACAACCCCTGGGGCGCTAACTGGGTGATTTCCTGGGAA
>DJVD01000181.1:407-3308 GCA_002440805.1 Chloroflexi bacterium UBA6265 | reverse complement strand
CCATCTTTCTCGATGGCGAAGAGCATTGGAACCGAGGCTGAGACATGATTGGCGGGAAGCGTGAGCACGCGATAGGGGCCGAGTGTCAGTTCCTGCCAGGGCTCGATGGTGGTAAGGGTGAGCTTTGTCGCCTCATCGCTATCCACCACCATGCTCATCTTGGGTAACGATTTCGCGTTGCCTTGCAGGATGGTGGTGACAGCATCGGCATTCACGAACCATTCCAATGGCCGGGCGTTCTGCGCGGCCCATGATGCTGCCCGCGCGGACGCATGCAGCGGCAACAGGTGATCGCCATGGGCATGCGTTTGCAGCGCCCAACGCACGTTCGCGTAATCGAGACCGAAGCGGATCGCGGCCCCGTTGAGGTCCGGCCCGAGATCGATGAGCAGGTCATCATCTATCAGCGCTGAACTCATCATCCGGATCGATTTGCCGCCCGCCTGCCGCGCCGCCACACAATTCTCACAACGACAATGGGGGTTGGGGAACCCACCTGCCGCGCCAGTGCCAAGGAACCGCAGTTTCAACGGAATCCTCCGTGGGTGGTGAATGTCGCCCGGCGCCTGTCGCCTCCGAGATGATCGATCTCCACCAGCAGAAAGCGATCGGGCAACCAGTCGCCGGCACGTTCGGGCCATTCAATCAGGCTGACGCCGTCGACTGGTTCGATATAGGTCTCATAGCCGATATCCTCCAGTTCGTCTGGCGATTCCAGCCGATACAGGTCGAGGTGATAGAACTTCATTCCGCTGCCATCGTGCTCACGAACCAGCGTGAACGTGGGGCTCTGTACCGGTGAAGCAATCCCCAATTCCTCTGCAACCCCCTGGGCCAGCGTGGTTTTGCCGGCACCAAGATCACCATGCAGCAATACCACGTCGCCAATCCGCAAACGTTGGGCAATCTCGCGACCGAGCTCCTGCATCGCCTCCGAACTCTCGACAGTGCGCGGCTGGCTGGTGAATAGGGTGAAGTCAATTAAGGGCTGCATCTGGTCCTGCATATTGGTGGCGGTATCCGCCGACGATCAAAAGTGAAGATCACGTTCCAGCAAAATGGTCCCACGCGGAAGGGGTCACATCAACCGGCTGATCGTTACTATCAACGAATCGCAGCCCCGATGCCGCCGTAATTTCGCCAATGGGTGTCAAGGTTGCACCCACCGCTGCAGCGGCCATGATCACGTCCTCCGCCATGCCATTTGCAACCGTGCAGAGCAACTCGTAGTCCTCACCGCCATGTACAGCCAGATCGAGCCACGTGTCACGGAACATCGCCCGCACTGCTGGCAGCACCGGAATAGAATCGGTGCGGATTGTTGCACCCACGGCGCTGGCCTTCAGGATTTTGGGCAAATCGCCGGCAAGGCCGTCGCTGAGATCCATGCAACACCGTACCCCGGCCGCGATTAGGGCCTGCCCAAGCGAGACGCGTGGGGCTGGCCTGGTATGGGCAGCAATCAGGAGGCCCGCCGTCGTGGCATTGGGTAACGGATGCTGCAGCAAGTGCAATCCTGCGGCGCTGGCGCCGAGGGTGCCGCTCACCAGCACAATATCCCCTGGCACGGCCAAGGATCGTTGCATCGGGGATTGCCCTGCTGGCTGCTCACCGATCGCGGTGACACTGAACATGATCGGCCCGCTGGTGCGCACAATATCGCCACCGGCGATTACCACACCGTAGATCTCCGCCAATGCGCCCGCGCCGCGATAGAGGTCTTCAAGGTCGGCCACCAGTTCGTCGCCCGTCAATGCCAGCGTGACAATCGCAACTCTCGGCGCACACCCCATGCTGGCGAGATCGCTGAGATTGACGGCGATCATCTTGTGGCCGAGGCTACGCCAGTCTGTCCACTCGAGACGAAAATGCACACCTTCAACCAGCGCGTCCGAGGTTACCACAGTGGTTCCCGCCGCCGATTGCCACCAGGCGCAATCATCGCCAGCGCCGAACACGCTATCCGAACCGCGCACGGCGTACGGCAACACGGCCAGCAAGCGATCGATAAGGGCAAACTCACCGAGATCGCGTACACGCAATGTCACCGGGAGACATCCTTGTACACGTTGTAGGTTTCCTCGGCGGTGCGGTCCCAGCTGAATTGGTCGGCGCGATGGAAGCCGCGGGAGCGCAGTTTGGCGCGCTTGTCCTCATCCCGCAGCAGGTCGAGCATAGAATCCGCCCAGGCAGGGACACTCTCGGCCGGAATCAGCACACCGGCATCACCTACCACTTCCGGGAAGGCCGAGTTATCGCTGCACAACACCGGCGCACCGCACCGCATCGCTTCGATGCCCGGCAGTCCGAATCCCTCGTAGTACGACGGGAAGGCGAAGAGATCGGCACCAGAGTACCAGCCACCTAGTTCCTCATCGGAAACAAAGCCGGTCAGCCGCACCCTATCACCGAGCTCAAGCTCCTCGAGCGTCGATTTCAACTCGCCGGTGAGCCAGCCTTCGGGACCGACGAGCACGAGTTGGTGATCGATCTCATCCTTGATTTTGGCGAAGGCGCGCAACAGTGTGGGCAGGTTCTTGCGCGGCTCCAGGGTACCCACTGCCAACACGTAGGGACGGTCGATGCCCCATTTCATCCGGAACACGTCGAGGCTCCTGCCTTCAACGCGCTCGACCTTGCCGCTGGTGGCCAGCGGGATCGGCTGAATCAGGTCATCGGGAAGATTCAGCCAGGCCTGCAGGTCGTCTGCAGTGGCTTTCGAGACAGTGATGATCTTGCTGGCACGACGGGCACTCATCCGCGTGGCCGCAATCAACCAGGCGCGGCGACTTGATGGCAACTGGTCCGGATACTTGAGGAAGGCGAGGTCATGCACAGTTACCACAGTGGGGGCCAGGCTCAACAACGGTACCGCGCCGATCGGTGTGTGAAACACATCCA
>DJVD01000181.1:0-366 GCA_002440805.1 Chloroflexi bacterium UBA6265 | reverse complement strand
CGCTCAATCCCCTCAGTCAATTCGCCGATGTAGCGACTGACCCCGGTTTGCCTGTATCCCTCGCGCGCGCTATTCAGCGCGGCGTTCATGCCCATTCGCATTCTGCGCCCAATCTGCCCTCGGCGAACTTGTCGCCCGATTCCTCCTATACTTTACGTTGTATCAACGTAACCGTGCCCGAATCGTTCCTGATCGGCGCCGTAGTGGAGTACCTGCACCGTGGCGGACCGACAATCCAGCATTTCCGACCAACTATTTGTCGATCACGACGATGACGACGCGATTGGTCACGCAATCGATCAGTTCAACGCGATGTATCCGTTCCCACTGGATGATTTCCAGCGTGAGGCCATCGGGGTTTTCCTG
>DJVD01000271.1 GCA_002440805.1 Chloroflexi bacterium UBA6265 | reverse complement strand
AACTCGGCGGAGCGCTTGAGAATCGCTTCTTCAAGATGCTTCATCGCCGGGATGAGCTGCTCGCCGATTTCGACATAAGCCGCAACGCTGATCGCCGTCGGAATCACATCGTTGGAGCTTTGGCCCATGTTGACGTGATCGTTCGGGTGTACCGGGGTGGCATCCGGCTGTAGTTGGGCAGCGCGGCTGCTGATCACTTCGTTGGCATTCATATTGGTGGAGGTGCCGGAACCGGTCTGAAAGATATCAATCGGGAATTCAGCATCGAACTTGCCGGCAGCAACATCGGCAGCGGCCGCCGAGATGAGATCGGCCATGGCGGGATCGAGCAGGCCGAGGTCCTTGTTCACCTGGGCAGCAGCGCCCTTCACCAGGCCAAGGGCGTTGAGAAATGCTCGACCATACCGGATATTGCTAATCGGAAAATTCTCGACCGCCCGGGCAGTGGTAGCGCCGTACATGGCGTTTTCGGGAACCTGCATTTCCCCCATGGAATCCTTGACGGTGCGCAGGGCACCAGATCTCTCAACCACGTTCTTTCTCCTCGCTTCCCCGGTTACTGAGCGGATTTTCCGCCCAACCGGCAGGCTTGTTACTTTGCTTTCTATGGTACCTGTTTTCCCGGTTACCGGGGACGCGCGGGTTGGTGTACCATGCAAGTCTGGTGTCCAATTCCTCCCTACACAGAAGGCTCAAAGTATGCTGATTTCTCTCATGATTGAAGGCGCGTTCGGGTTGAATTGGCCACGCTGGCAGCGCCTGGTTCGAGCCGCCGAAGAGTTGGGCTTCGATGGCCTCTATCGCAGCGATCATTTCATGGATGGTACCGACAGCCATCGCGATGCGCTGGAAGCCTATGTTTCGCTGGCGTGGGCAGCCGATCATACGGAGCGCATCGAACTCGGCACGTTGGTGTCGCCGGTCTCGTTCCGCGATCCGCGTATCCTGGCCTGGCAAGCCGCGGCAGTGAATGATCTGTCACAGGGTCGGCTTCGCCTGGGACTCGGCACCGGGTGGCAAGCGATTGAGCATGATTCATTTGGGTTCGAACTTGGCAGCATGGACGAGCGCTTCGCCCGGCTCGAAGAGGGACTGGAGGTGGTCACTCGCCTGGTGCGGTCGGAACATCCTGTCTCTTACCACGGCGAGCGCTACCAGTTGAAGGACGCGCAGCTGGTTCCACAGTGGTCTGCTGCAAACTCCCCCGCAATCATCATCGGTGGCAACGGCGAAAAGCGCACCCTCCCCCTTGTGGCCCGGTTTGCCGACGAGTGGAACGGGCTGATGATGGGCAATGAGGAATGGCAACGCCGCAACCACCTGCTGGATGAATTGCTGCGGGCACAGGGGCGCGATGGAGCCACTGTCCGCCGATCACTGATGTGCGGCACCATCATTGCCGCCGACCAGGCCACACTGGATGCTGACCCGGATAAGGATCGTTTCGGTGAGTTGCTGGGCCGGGGTGCCGTGATCGGCACCCCCAATGAAGTCGTGGAGATTCTCGCCGCCAAAGCCGAAGCCGGGATCGAGAGCGTGCAGCTACAATGGCTCGATTTCGACGATATCGGCGGGCTCGAGCTCATTGCCAGCAAGGTGTTGCCTCAGCTGCGCCGCTAGACCGGCGGTCGCTCGATATCGACCGGTTCGTTGAAGTCAGTGAGCTCGATCCGCTTCTCTACATCGGCGGATTCTGAAGCGAAGATCGGCCCGTAAAGTTCCACCCGCTCAATCAGGTTGTCGGCATTGATCCAGAAGGCGACATCGATCGGGTCATCGGCCAGATACTCCTCCAGTTGGGAGAGATCGGCACCTTCCAGGTTGGAAAGCGATTCGGAGAAATCGACGTAGCCCTCGACCAGGGTGAGCTCATCGGCATCGCTGGTGATCTTGGCATCCTTGATAAGCCTCACGGCGGCCACGATGATCCAGTCCGGGTTGACCATGTTGGCAATTTCGGATGCGCTGCCAACTTCCTGCCATTTACCCCCGCTGAGCGGATCCTGGATGTAGAAATCGCCGTCCACCGCCACGGCGCTGATTTCCATGGTCTGCACAATTGCCTTCACGGTAAGTGTCGCGGCAAGATCAATCGGTCGGCGCACGGCACCTTCCACGGAGACGAGTTCAACCCCGGGAAAGATGGTGCTGCTACCGTTAATCGTGGTCAATGCAAAAGTGAAGGTATCGAGCGCGAGCACCGCTTTTCCCGCTGCCTCCAGCACAACCAGCGCATCGGCATCGCCCTCTGCCTGGCTGGCAGGTGTCGATTCCTGCCCAAGGACAGGTGTCATTTCGGCGAACGCCATCAGGGCGGCCGCCGAACCGAGGAACGTGCGCCGGCTGATGCCCGCGTGCATGCGACGAGAAATACCGCGATCGTAGGTCATTACTTTGCCTTTCTTCTGCCAGCAACATTCGATACCGGGTATGCTTTTCATTCGCGAATGTCGCGTAGTCCTGCCGCAATTCTATCAGGCCAGTGGCGATAGACAGTAAGGTTAACGGGAAGATATTGTCGAGTATGGAATACACCTCGTCGCACGTGCGCACCGCCTCCGCCCCCGATATGCCAATCCTCGCAGCGTGGATCGGCGAATCGCCGGAAACGGTGATCAGCCACCACCTGCTCACCTCGCGGACATGCGATGCCTGGTATGTCGGCGACATACGTCAACCGCGTGCACTCATTATCCAGGCGCACGGGTTTCCGGCAGAGCCGATCATCCATGGTCACGAACCTGGCGACGTTGCCCGTATCATCCCGTACGTGCCTGATTGGGAGACATTCTCCACGCCGCTGCACATGGTAAGCGACCTGGAGCGTGTGGTGACCGCCGCCCGCCACACAACCTCGTTGCGGACCATCACCGATGTCTATCACGTGCTAGATACGCCAATTGTCGATATGCCATCACACGAACATGTCCGGTTGCTCACCGACGACGATGCGATGCTGACCATGATGATCGATGAACTGCAGCAGACGTCCGCATACAAGCCGATTGTGGCTGCGGCCGTGCTGGAGGGTGAAATAGTTAGCCTGGCCCATACATTTGCGTGGAGCCCGCTCTATGTTGACCTTGGTGTGACGACCCACGAACAGTTCCGCAACCAGGGCATGGCCACCGCAGCCGCAGCACTTGTTGCCGCCGAAGTGCAAAAGCGCGGCCGTGTGCCAGTGTGGAGCACGGGTGTCGAAAACCTGCCCAGCATGCGCATCGCCCAACGACTCGGGTTCCGCGAAACCAGTCGGCGGATTTACCTGATTCCGGTGGAAGAACAAAACGTGCCGCTATCGCATTAGCACCAGGGCCTCTGTACAATCGAAACGGAGGCACACGATGACGCCGGCAGTATCACAATCCAAACCCGATGAGTTTGTCTATATCGACCTGGACACGCCTTCGCCCTGGTGGGCATCCGTGGCGGGCGCTGTCGCTGTGATCCTGATTGCGGCCGTGCTGGTCGCACCGTGGGCGATCGATTGGAGTGACGAAACGCCGCACCAGGTAGCCAACAGCACGCTGCAACGTTCAGGCAGCCTGTGCCGACCGAACAGTGCTGGCCTGCCGGGCGTGTTCGATCCTACCGTCGCCAGCTGGAGTCGATTCTGCGAGTGGTTTATCAATCCCGAGAGCGATACCCCTTAGCTGTCACCAATCATCCTCCCTGCCGGCGGCGGATCGCATCCGCGACAACCGGACGCGCCGGAGTCGGTATTCATGAATGGAACACACGCTTCAATCTGGGATAAGCACAACATCGCCCTGACCATCGGCTCGATCACCTCCGTGACCATCGCAGCATTCCAGGGCCTGGCGATCGCGACGATCACGCCGGTGCTCACCGCCGATCTCAACGGTGAGCACCTGTATGGCTGGGTTTTCAATGCGTTCCTGATTCCGCAGATTGTCGGCACCGTGCTTGCTGGCCGTGAGGTCGATCGGCGTCCTCCGTGGCAGGTGTTCTACCCGGCAATCGCGCTGTTTGCGCTTGGCCTGATCGTGTGCGCGGCGGCCGATTCAATGTCGGTCCTGCTGGCCGGACGCATGCTCATCGGCTTTGGCTGCGGGGCGATGTTCAGCACCGTTTACGCGATTATTGGCGCCAGCTATGCCGACGATCTGCGCCCTTCCATCCTCGCTGCCATTTCCACCGCGTGGGTTGTACCATCGCTCATCGGACCAGTTATCGCTGGCGCAGTTGCCGACAGTTTCCATTGGCGCTGGGTGTTCGTGGGCCTGCTGCCACTGGTAATCGTGAGCGGGGCACTCACCTGGAAAACCTATCTTTCCGTGCGCCTGGTTCAGGATCCTGCGACAGAAAAGCTCAACCGGAGCCGGTTGCCGCTGGCGATCGTACTCGCGGCGGGGACATTCCTCTTCCTCGCGGGACCTGATCTCGCGGCATTGGCAAGACTCGTAGGCAACAACCTGGGAGATGTGCCCCTTGTAGTCACAATCGGCATCACAGCGTTGGGCCTGGTCCTGATTATCCCAACATTGCGGCAGTTGCTTCCGGAGGGCACCTTCAGGCTGCAACCGATGTTGCCGGCAGCAATTGGGTTGCGATCGCTGGCGTTCGGCGGCTTCGCAATCACCGAAACATATGTCGTCTATTCGCTGAAAACCTTTGGCGGGCTCTCATCCTCACAGTCGGGCATCATCCTTACGGTGGGATCGCTCACCTGGACAACCGGGTCGATCTGGCAGGCACGGATCGAACGCACGCACGGATCGGCAGGTCGACCGCGGCGGGCGCTTCTTGGCGCGCTGGCGATGGTGACCGGCAGTGGCCTCATCGCATTGGATGTGCTGCTCACACAAGGGATTCATTGGCCTCTCTCAATGGTCAGTTGGGCGCTTACCGGGCTGGGAATTGGGATTTGCTTCACTACCGCCACGGCAATGGCGTTTAGCTACGCGCCGCGGGGACAGGACGGCCTCGTCAGTAGCAGTTTCCTGTTACTTGACCTGTTCTCCAATGCGATTGGCGTTGGGATTGGCGGCTTTTTGCTCGCGTTTACGCTGAGTGAGGGCTGGAGCCAGCCGAGTGCGGCCGGCCTCAGCATGAGTCTGTCGCTGGTATTCCTGGCGGCGGCAGTCCTGGCAGCGGTGGGCATGATTCGCGCGGGCAACCCGCCCACGCCGAAAGGTGCCCAGACCTAGTCCGCGGTGGCCACAGCCTCCACGAATCCCTCACCAGGGACGTAATCCGGACTCTGATGGCGGAAGTACGTGTTGTACACATCACAATAGCGACCGCCAGCCGCCAGCAACGATTGATGTGTCCCTTCTTCAACAACCTCGCCCCGATCCAGCACGATAATTCGATCAGCATGCTCGATGGTGCTGAGGCGATGGGCAATCACGATGCTGGTGCGGTCCTTGAGCACAACATCGAGCCCTTCCTGGATTTGGGCCTCCGTCAGCGGATCGACGCTGGCGGTGGCCTCATCGAGGATCACAATGGCAGGCTCCTGGATAAGAATCCGGGCCAGCGCCACCAGTTGCCGTTGCCCCATGGAGAGCGAGCGGCCATACTCGCCAACATCGGTTTGTAATCCATCCTGGAGCGAATCAACCCAATCGCCTCCGGCGACCAGTCGCGCGGCTGCATCTACTTCCGCATCGGTGGCATCCTGTCGCGGATAGCGGATGTTGTCGGCGACGGTCCCGCTGAACAGGAATGGCGATTGCGGCACGATGCCAAGCTGGCTGCGATACGCAGGCAGATCGAAGGTGCGCACATCCTTGCCATCAATCAACAACTGGCCACCCTGGAACTCGTAGAACCGGGTGATCAGCTTGCTGATGGTGCTTTTGCCGGCGCCGGTGTGGCCGACAATGGCCATCGTCTGCCCGGCGGGGATGGTGAGATTGAATTGATGCAGCACATTTGTGCCGCCTTCATACCCAAAATCAACATTGCGGAACTCGATCTCGCCCCGCAGTTTGCCGGGATCATCCTCGGCCACCTGGATCACCTCGGCCGGTGTATCGATCAGCGAGAACACGCGCTCGCTGGCGCTCAGTCCCTGCTGGAACTGGCTCCAGAATGAGGCGATGGATGTGAGCGGACCCCAGAAAATGCCAATGCTCTGCATGAACAGGAACCAGTCGCCGGCAGAGATGGTGTTATCAATCACCCGCTCCCCACCGAGATAGACCAGCGCCACCGTGCCCATACCGACGAACAGGAATAGCACCGGGAAGATGCCGCTGAATACCAGGCCTTGCTTCAGGCCAACACTGTACGCCTGTTTCAGCACCGGTTTGAATTCCTGGTACAGGGTGCCTTCCTGGCGGAACGCCTTGGCGATGGCGATGCCGTTCATCGCTTCCTGCACGCTGCTGTTCACCTGCGCCGTACTGCGTTGGCTGTTGCGCGTGGTCTCCCGGGCAATGCGGCGGAAGCCAAGGGCGATCAAAATCACCACCGGCGCGATTGCCAGCGTGATGGTGGCCAGCACGGCGTTGCGCATGTACAGGATGGCAATAATGATAATGATCATCAGCACCTGGCTGACCAGGCCGAGGGAGAGCGTGACGACGTTCGCGAACTCATCGGAATCCGACGTGACGCGGCTGACAATCTTGCCGGATGGATTCTTGTCGAAGAAAGAGAGGTCGCGCTTCATGATCGCGGCGAATGCATCCTGGCGAAGTTGCAACACCACGTTGCCCACCACGCGGGCGCTAAACCAGGCACGGAAAAAGTTGAACACCCAGCCGAGCACACCGGTGCCGAGAATGAGCCCGAACCAGATCCAGCGTGTTTGCACGTCGAAGGTATCTGCGGTGATGCGATCGAGTCCCCACGCGGCCACCACCGGCAGCAACATCGAGGCGATCGAGTTGAGGACGATCATGGCAGTGGTGAATGCCATGCGCCCACCCTCGGGTCGGAAGTATGTGAGGATGCGATCGATCAGTTCGCGATCACCGTATTTGCGGTCGTAGTCTTCGGCATCGAGGCCGTCCATAAACCAGCCCATGCCTACACCTCTACTTCGTCGTAATGGGAGAAAATACGGCGGTACAGCGGCGTGTGCTGCAGCAACTCATCGTGCGTGCCAAACGCCTCGACCCTGCCGCGACGGAGCAACAATACCTTGTCCGACCAGCGGATCTGGCTGAGGCGATGCGTGATCAACAGCGTGGTGCGCCCTTCCAGCAAGCGCTGCATTGCGCGCTGGATTTCGTCTTCGGTCGCGCTATCAATGGCACTGGTGGAATCATCAAGCATCAGCATCCGGGGCTTGTTGAGCAGCGCCCGGGCAATGGCGAGGCGTTGACGCTGGCCACCGCTGAGGGTGAGGCCGCGCTCGCCAATGACGGTGTCGTATCCATTTTCCGTTTCAACAATAAATTCGTGCGCCTGGGCATCGCGGGCGGCTTGCACAACGTCCTCACGGCTGGCGCCCTGACCCGAACTAAACGAGATATTCTCGGCGATAGATCGACTAAAGAGCGTGACGTCCTGCTCGATAACGGAAATCTGCGAGCGCAGCGAATCGAGATTCCAGTCACGCACATCGCGGCCATCGATCAGGATACGACCAGAATCCACATCGAACACGCGATTGACCAGCTTGCTGAGCGTACTCTTGCCTGAACCGGTCTCGCCGACAA
>DJVD01000059.1 GCA_002440805.1 Chloroflexi bacterium UBA6265 | reverse complement strand
AGCGATTTGGCGAGGGCACGCAGTTTTGTGAGATTGACGCCGTGATCGTCACCATGGCGCTCATTTACGGCCCGCATTTTGGGGTCTTCAAGCCCCGCCAGTTCGGCCATCACGCTGGTTACCGTTGCCTCCACCACGCTTTGTCCCTTTGCCTGTGTCAGGCGTTGGCCGTATCGGCGGCAATGACGGCCGCGCCGATGACGCCACTGTAGTCGCCCAGTTCGGCCTTGCGGATTTCCACCATCGCCCCGGCATGCGGCAGCGCTTCGTGGCGCGTCCAGTATTCGGCCGTCTCAAACAGCAGGTCGACCGAATCGATCACACCACCACCCAGGATGATTCGCTGTGGATTCACGAAGTTCACCATGCTGGCGAGTCCGAGGCCGATATACTTGCCGGCTTCGACGATCGTTTCGGTAACCACAACATCCTTGGCCTTCACAGCCTTCTTGAGGATGCCGCTTTTGATGGAGACATCGTTACTGGTCGGATCAATGCCCTCGATCAGGTCAGTGATGATACTGGTGCGGCCACGACGCAGTTCACCAAGGATCACCTTGGTCATGGCGGTGCGGCTCGCATACGCCTCGAGGTGACCGCGCGCGCCACAGCCGCAGACGCGACCATGGGCCTCGATGGTGGTGTGGCCGATCTCACCAGCGTTGCCGCTGGCACCCGGCAGGATTTCGCCATTCTTCACAATCGCGCCACCGATGCCGGTACCGATAAACACACAGAGGAAATCGTCGCAGCCCTTGCCGGCACCGAAGCGATTTTCGCCCACGGCGGCGATTTGCACATCGTTGCGGAGCACGGCCGGGATGCCATAGCGCTTCTTTAGCAAGTCGGCCATGGGAAGATCGACCACCGAGCGACTGAGATTGGCTGTGCCGATGAGCAAGCCCCGTTCGGCATCCACCTGGCCGGCAATGCCCACGCCAATACCGGCGCAGTCATCGACTGATACCTTGGCGTTTGCCAGGGCACCATCCACCACTTCAAAGATGCGTTCCATCAGGGCATCGCCGCTATCGAAGGCGCTGGTGGCGATCTTGAATTCGCCCTTGACCTTGCCCCTGGCGGTATCGACCACTGCAGCAATGACCTTGGTGCCGCCAAAATCCACTCCAATTGCGTAGTTCTTCGCCATGGCAGATTATCCCTCTCGTTCAGTGGCGAGGGCATCGAACTGTTCGATCACCTCACCGAATGCAGTGATTGTGGCAGGTGTGCAGGCATCGAGGCCACACACAAAGTGCGCGAACCCGAATTCGCGGAAGGCATGCAAGTGTTGTGCCTTCTCCCCGGCGCTTCCCTGGAACGCATTTGGCCGGATACCGAACGATTCGCCCATGCTGATATTGCCGCCCGCGGTGCGGATGAGGGTCTTGGGGTCGCGACCTGCCGCCTCGCAGGCAGCATCCACCTTGGCGAGGAGATCGGGGATTCTGCTGGTATCCGCATGCCACACGGTGTTCCATGCGTCAGCATATTTCGCAATAATGCCCAGCATGCGGTCACCGGATGAGCCCACCAGGATGGGAGCGCCGGTTTCACGTGGCCCACGCGGACGGTTCACCGCCTTGCGTGCCTGGAAGTACTCGCCTTCCACCGTGGCCGTGCCCTCGCGCAACATCGGCTGGATAATCTGCATCGCTTCTTCGAAGCGGCTGACGCGATGATCGAATGGATACCCGAACGCATCGTATTCCGGCTTGTGCCAGCCAGCACCCAGCCCGAGGATAAAGCGGCCACCACTGATCTCATCGATCGTCTCGGTGGTTTTCGCAATCAGCGCGGGATTACGGAATCCCGTGCAGGCTACCAGCGAACCGATCTGCACATCGGGCACAGCGGCTGCGATCGCCGCCATCATGGTGAAGGCTTCCCAGATTCCCCTGACGCTTCCGTCCTCAGGATTCTCAAACAGGAAATGGTCGGCCAACCAGATTGCCTCAAAGCCGGCTTCGCGGGCGGCCTGGGCCATTTCGATGAGGTCGGTGAAACGGGGAGTTTCGCCGAAGTGGCTGCCTTCGCCAATCGGCAACATCAGCCCCAGGCTCATCGGGCGGGATGATTCGAACCAAACAGGAGTGGTGACGACGCTCATGGGCACCTCGATGTACGGAAACGGCAAAAAATACGTTGACCATCAGGTTACCGCACGGTGCCCATGAGCGGTACTAATCGTTATCGTCGCAAATGCAGAACGGGTGACCTGCGGGATCGAGGAGTACGGTGAACCCTTTTTCCTTAACCTGCAACATCGCACCAAACTCAATGGCGCGCTGCACGTGTTCTTCGCGATCACTGGTGTGGAAATCGATGTGCATTTGCTGGCCGCGCTCCTGCGTTGGCCAGGTAGGCGGTGCGTAGTTCTCCACCTGCTGCACCAGCAGCATCACCCCGGTATCGGCCACTAGCGCCGGTGCCGCCCCGTTCACATCCTGCTGGTCAAGGTTGGCGAGCTGGCGATAAAACTGCCACAGCTGCTCGCCACTTGGGCAATCGAAGGTGATTGCCCCGAGCGCAATCCACGTCTCTGCCTCCCGCTGGGCAGCGGTCAGTTTCGGTTCGATGTTATCGAATGGCGGACATAGGCAAAACGGGTGGCCGACGGGATCGAGCATCACCACCCAGGCACCGTGCTCTTCATGTTCGCCGGGCTGCTCTGGAGCCATCGTAGCCCCCAACCCAAGCGCATGCTCAACAGCGGCTGCCTGGTTATTGGTGACGAATTCGAGGTGCACCTGCTGACCGCGCTCCTGCGTTGGCCAGGTGGGTGGTTGATACCCATCCGCTTGCTGGAACCAGATTTCCGTATCGTCGCCGTACGGGTTTACCCAATCGCCGCCGGCGGGCACACCCATCAGGCCAGCGTAAAACGAGGCCAGCGCGGCTGGATCGGGACAATCGATCGCGATGCTATCGAGGGCGATATCTGCCATGGAACGTTCCCTTCCTGTACGGAACCGCAGCGATCACGCAATGTGACCTGCCATTCGTCGCAGGATAGGCAATGCGCTGGACGAATCGCGTCCGCGTTTAGCTGGCATCCACCGCGGCGATGATCTCGCCGAACCACTCAACCGCATCGATGGTGCGGGGTTCGAGGCCAATCACCAGGTGCTTCAATCCGAGTTTCCGGACTGCATCAATGTATGCACGCACCTCGTCACGCGGCGTATCTGGCGTGAAGCGGACGCTGCCCGTTTTGATCAGGGAATCATGCGGTCGCCCAATCGCATCGCAGGCGGCATCAAGCCGGGCAAGCAGGGGGAGGTAATCCGCGGGCGATTGCTGCCAGTCGCTATTCCAGGCATCGGCATACTTCGCCACCGTATGCACCAGGCGTTCGCCATTGCTGCCGATGAGGATTGGTGCCCCCTGTGGTCGCGGTCCACGTGGCCGGTTTACGGCCTTTTCTGCCTGCCAGAATTCACCATCGAACGTGGCGGTGCCGGTGCGGAGCAGGGCGTGGATGATCGCCATGCTTTCCTCAAACCGGCTGGCGCGATGATCGAACGGGAAGCCGAATTGATCGTATTCGGGCCTGTTCCAGCCGGCGCCCAAGCCGAGCACGAAGCGCCCGCCGCTAATCTCATCGATCCCTTCCGCCATCTTCGCCACCAGGCCCGGGTTACGGAATCCGGCACAGGTCACCAGTGGGCCGATATTAATGCCCGGAACCGCCACCGCCAGCGCCGCCATCATCGTAAAGGCTTCCCATGTGCCCACGGTGTCATCGCCATGCTGGTAACTGAGGTGATCGCCAAACCA
>DJVD01000241.1:1827-4400 GCA_002440805.1 Chloroflexi bacterium UBA6265 | reverse complement strand
ATCCGCACCGCCACCGTGCGCTTGCCAGCCACTTCGTCCTGCGGCCGATCGCGATAGTTGTTCACGATCAAAATCGCCACGATCAGCGCGCCCGGCGGGATTGAGGCTGCCAGCGATAGTGCTGTGAGTTCGCCGGTTTGCAGGTACGCCGTCCCGGTGACTGCTACCAACCCAAAGAAAAGGAAGACGAACACCTCGCCGAGGCCGAGATAGCTAATGGGGAACGGTCCACCGGTGTAGGCCAGCGCACTCAGCATGGCCGCGATGCCCAGCGCCACATAGATCCAGCCACCGTAGATGATCAGCGGCAGGCCAGTAACCATCGCCAGCGCCAGCGAGATGTACGTGGCGTTCATCATCTGCCGGTAGGTAACGTAGCCCGATGCGGTCAGCCGCATGGGGCCGGTGCGTTCATGGGTATCGGTGCCCTTTTTGGCATCGATGGCATCGTTGGCGAGGTTGGANNTCATGAATCGCCACGCCCGTTCCCACCACCACCGGGGCGATAGCTGCCGACATGATTTTCGGTCGGATGGCGAGGAACCAGATCTGGAATGCCGAAAGGGGGTGCGCCGCGTGCGTGCTCATGAATGTGTTCCACCGGGGTTGAGCTGAAGGCTATCGAGTAAACGGGTTTCGCCAAGGGCACCGGCAACAATGGCGTACTCGTCGCCCGTTACCTCCCCGGCAACGGTAAACATAGCAGGATGGACGATATCCAGATAATCCAGCTGCAACAACGGCTGCGCATCCAGCTTTTCCCGCCCGATCGCAATCAATTCGGCGACATTACGCTCGCCCCTGATCGTGGCCTGTTGCATGGCGAACAGCGCCTGCGGAATGGCGAGGGCGGCGGCCCGTTCCTCGTCGGAAAGGGAGCCGTTATACGAACTCAGCGGCAGGCCGTCGGGATCGCGTACCGTCACACACGGCACAATCTCGCCACTCAGGCCAAGATCGGCATGCACGCGTTGCAGGATTCGCAATTGCTGCAGGTGCTTCTCGCCGATATAGGTGCGGGTTGGCTGCAAATGATTGAGCAGGATGACGAAAAAGGCTGTAACGCGATCAAAGTGACCCTTGCGGGCATCGCCCTCCCAGCGGGATGCAAGCTCCGGCACCCGTACCGAGGTGCGAAAGCCCGCAGGAAAGATCGTTTCGGGTTCGGGACGATAGAAAATCCGCGCCCCAGCCTCGCGTACGGCCACGATATCGTGGGGTGTGACCATCGGCACCTCGCCAGAGGGATCGAAAATCGCGACCACGGTCTCGTCGTTCTCGAGATGGGCGCGCCGAATCAGCGAGAGATGACCTTCATGAATCGCGCCCATGATCGGCACGAGGCCGATCGTCATGGCGCCGATCGTGGCATCCCGAACGCTTTCCGGCGTGGTGAGTGTGAGTGTACGGCGGTGATACATGCAGCAGGTCTAGACCGTTGGTGTAGGGTGAATACCGCGGGTGTAGCTGGGACCTTCCTTGGATTGGCCGGATTCCGGCCGGTGTCCCGCCTCATGAGCGGAGACCAGTCGCAGCATCATCAGGTTATTGGGAGCCGGTACATTGTGCCGGCGGGCATGCCGCACCACAGCCCCATTAATGGCATCGATCTCGGTGCGGAGTCCCTGTTCCAAATCCACATACATCGATGTGTAGGGGTTGGCCGTGCTGGCGGCGAAGTTCTCCATGGTTTCCAGGAGTGTTTCGGCGTTCAGGCGCACGCCCTCGCTGGCAGCGACGGCTACCACTTCTTCGATAATATCGCGCGCCGCCTGCAGCAGGTTAGGATCGTTCACCACCGCACGAGTCGGTACAGCCGCCAGTGCCGTGGTGGGATTGAGCGCGCAGTTCACCGCCAGTTTGCGCCATACCCAGCGATGAATATCGGCCACGGCGCTGGTGCGCCAGCCGTTATCGCGCAGGGTGGTGGCCAGGCTGGCAAGACGATCGTTGATTGATGGCGTGCGGCGGCCAATGGCGGTGAGGCCATCGGTGGTGTGGGTGACCTTGCCCGGTGCTGTGCGAATGGCGGCCTGGGTGGTGACGCCCATCCAGATGTGCGGGCGGACGCTCTTGTAGGTGAGGACCTCGCGCAAGGTGTGGGCGTTACCCAGTCCGTTCTGCAGGGTAAGCACCACTGCCTGGCGATCCAGGTATGGTGCCAGCGGCGCGCAGGCCTCGGCTGTGGCCCAGGCCTTCACCAGCACAATCACCACATCGCTACCGGCCACATCGGCCGGATTGCTACTGACATCCAGCCTCACACGGGTGACCTGGCCGTCGCGCTCGGTGAGTTCCAGGCCATGTTTGCGGATTGTTTCGAGATGCTCGGAGGCGCGGCCATACAGCAGCACGCGCTGCAGTTCCGGTGTTGCCCCGGGTTCGGCGGCAAGGGATTTCATGGAAACGGTGAGACGTGCGGCCAGCAGCGAGCCCATTGCACCAGCTCCGACTACAGTGATCTTCACGATGGCATCTCCATGATTCGGTGAGTGTCTGTCATGGGAATATTGTCGCATTAATCGATAGGCGTTGTTTGACCGAAGTGTGTCGCCGGGAAGCCCGCGCAGAGG
>DJVD01000241.1:0-1648 GCA_002440805.1 Chloroflexi bacterium UBA6265 | reverse complement strand
TCATCGGTGGTGAACCAGGCGGTGCCGCTGCCAAGGCCAAGCACATCGGCCGCCAGCATCACTCGTTCGCTCAGCCGGCCTTCATCGTAGCTGTGGGAGACATTGGCCTCGCCCGGCAAAACGATCGCGATCGCCACGGCGGCGTGCTCCATCCAGCTATTCAGTTCGCGCACGAGGGCTAGTTGCTTCAGTAGCTCGCGATCATCAACCACCACCAGCTGCCACGGCTGGGTGTTCTTGCTGGAGCCACTCCAGCGGGCGATCTCAAGGATCTGCTGCATGGTTGCATCGTCGATCGGCTGGCCGTCGAATCGGCGTGATTGGCGCAAGTTCCTGAGGGTACGGAGTGTGGAATCGGTCACGGGATACCTCCTGCTGGCATGGATGCAATGCCTACGTTTTGTAAGCGATTGCATTCATCATGCCAGCAGGAACGGCATGTGACTAGTTTTCCGGGGAAGCCACTGGTGTTGCATCGCTGGCCGGGAAGAGATCAATCCACGCATCGTCAGCCACAACCTCTGCCGGCAGGAGCCCTTCGCCCTGGGCCCATTCGGTATAGGTAGTCCAGCGTTCGGGGGTTTGCGTGCCCCACAGCACGGCCCCATTATCGGTCCACATCGGCGCGAGCAGGTCGAGACCCTGGCGCTCGACCTCTTCCACCAGCTCCGGGCTCTCCGCGATCAGGTATTCCAGTGCCCTATCCAGGTCGGCAGCAGCATCCGCGTATCCCTGGCGCAGGGCACCCAGGAATGCGCTCACCACCTCCGGTTGATCGGCGATGGTGCTTTCACCGGCCACGATCACCAATTCGTAGTAGTCCGGCACACCATAGTCCTGGATCGGGAAGTAGCGGACCGGGTACCCCTCGTGCTCGGCGAGGATGGTCTCGTGGGTCCAGTAGACCCCAATCAGGGCATCGGCGCGTTCGCTGAGCAGTGCGGGCATCAGGTCGAAACCGACATTGACGATCTCGACATCATCGAGGGTGAGATCGACGCTGCCGAGCACGGTTTTCAGCAGTGCTTCATCCGTGGGCACACCGGCAATCGCAATGGTTTTGCCGGCAAGGTCGGCCGGACTTTCGATACCGGAGTCTGCCAGCACCATCACGCAGTTGAGCGGATGCTGCACCACCGCAGCGATACTCTTGATCGGCACCTCGTTGGCACGGGCCTGCAAAACATCGTTCTGGTAGGTAATTCCGAAGGTATCGCGCCCCGCGCCCACGGTTTGGAGCACGGTGGTGGGATCGGCGGGAATAAAGATCTCGAGGTCGAGTCCGGCAGCCTCGAAGTAGCCATTGGCCACGGCCATGTAGAGACCGGCGTGATTGGCGTTGGGATACCAATCCAGCGCCAGTGTTACCGACGTGCGATCCTGCGCCGCGGCAGCAATGGCCGGCAACGAAGATGCCATGGCCGATGCGGCAGCAGCCTGCAGCAGCGTGCGGCGATTGATGCGGGAAGAAATTGGTAGGGACATGAAACTATCCTCCGATGCCTGCGCGGGCATTATCCCGATCAGGTCGTGTACGGTCGGCGATAAGGTGATCGCCCTCTCAGCCCGGCCTGCCCGAGCTCCCGTCCGGCTATGCGGTTGGTACGTAAAGGGTGCCTGAAATGGCGGCGATGTGTCAAGACGAGGG
>DJVD01000096.1 GCA_002440805.1 Chloroflexi bacterium UBA6265 | reverse complement strand
CGGCCACCGGTAACCAGCCGAGCTGAACCGACATGAGCAAAATCAGCAGGTAGGCCACCCAGTAACTGGGCATGGCCGCCCCGGCCAGGGCAAACACCCTGCTGATGTGATCGATCAACGTGTGCCTGAACACCGCTGCGAGCACCCCGAGCGGGATCGCCACCGCGATCGACATCGCCAGGCCAAGGGCGGCGATCTTCAATGTGGTGGGAAACCGCTCGGCTAATGATTCCAGAACCGGCTTGCCGTTGCGATACGAGGTCCCCAGGTCCCCCGTAACCGCACCGCCAAGCCAATTCAGGTAACGAATGGGCATGGGATCGTTCAGCCCCAGCCGTTCGCGGGCTTCGGCAACCTGAGCGCCGCTCGGTTGATGTCCCAGCTCGCGCTGCAGCACCAATCGGGCAGGATCGCCCGGTGTGAAATTTGCCAGCAGGAATGCCAGCAGCGAAATGCCGATCCACACCGGAATCAGGAGCGTAATTCTACGAACGATGAACGATCCCACAGGTACCTATCCGTTCAGTTTCAGGCTCGTCCAGCGCTGGTTCACGCCAGACGGATGCAGATCGAGCTCGGCGATCTTTTCACCAGCTCCCACCATACGGTAGAAACCGCACAGTGGCACCACGATGTGCTCTTCATTGATCAGGATATTCATGCCGGTGGCGGCTGCTACCTGCACGTCGGCGATATCCACCGCCTCCTGCGAGATCGCGATCTGCTCATCGAAAGCAGCACCCGGAGCGAAGGCGCGACCGTAGGCCGTGCTTTCCGGATCGCCACCTTCTTCAGGTGTGGCGAACAACAGTTCCGGCAGGAAGCCCGGGTTACCATCGTTCTGCGAGCCAGCCTCCAGCCACAGGTCGCCTTCGCCAACGGCGAGGCGTTGTTCGTAGGTAGCGGTGTCCGGTGTCTGCACGATCTCGAGTTCGATGCCGACTTCGCGCAACTGCGCCTGCAGGATCTCGGGAACGGAGCCGTGATCGGCGGCTGTGCCATAGCCATTGATCAGCACCAGCTTCAGGGCCGTGCCATCCTTCGAGCGCACATCATCGCCAGTCCAGCCAGCGGCCTCCAGCACAGATTTGGCCTGTTCAGGATCGTAAACGGGCTCGGCTACCAGCGAAATCGAATCGCCGAGGATTGCCGGCGGAATCATGGTGTGGCCGGGTTCGGCATTGCCTTGCCAGGCATTCTGCACCACCACCGATCGGTCGATGGCGAGGCCGATGGCCTGGCGCACCGCCGGATCGGCGCCGAGGGTGTATGGCGCTTCGCCATGGATTTGCACATACACGGCTTCGTAGCCGCCGACCGGGCTCTTCATGAGGGTGGCGCCCATGCCTTCCACCTGTTGGGCGGATGGTCGGGCCACATCGGTGATCATGTCTACATCACCGGCCTGCAGGGCCAGCATGCGAGCCGTGGGATCGGGATAGAAGCGGAAGGTGATCCCGCTGACCTGCGGCTTGTCCTCGCCCCAGTAGTCGGCGTTGGCCTCAACGGTATAGAGCTCGGCGGGGATGTATTCCACTTCCTTGAACGGGCCGGTGCCGTTGCGGCTCTCGGCTGGATTCAATCCAACCGGCAGGATGCTGTTGTTCGGGTGGCCAATCTGCTGCATCAGGCGCTTGTTGGGTCGCTCTGGTGTGATTTCGACTGTGAAGTCGTCCAAAATCACGCAGCTTTCCGCGCCGATGCCCATCACGCCGCCGCCATTGCTGGCAATGCGATCCATGGTGTATTTCACGGCATCGGCATTGAAGGGTGTGCCATCGTGGAAGCTCACGCCTTCACGTAGCGAGATGCGCCAGGTATTGGGCTCGACGAATTCCCACTCTGTCGCGAGCAGTGGCTGGATCTGGTAATCGTTCCCGAGGTACACAAGGCTCTCAAAAATGCCCGTGTTGAGCGGGAAATAGCCTACATTGGCGCGTTCGTCAGTGCGGTAACTATCTTCCGAAACACCAATGAGCACTTCTCCGGCATCCTGCGCGACACCCGGTGTATGGGTGATCGCGGCACTGACCACAGCCGTGGCAGCCGCGCCCTGAAGAAGCTTCCGGCGATTGATGCCGCCAGCGATCCGATCTTGGTTCATCGAAATCCTCCCGCTCTCCCCGTCACGAGGAGATGCCCCAGAAACGATTGACTCGCGTCGAAGCCGAGCGCAAGTGCATTCAGGTTTCGCCACGTAGCACGTGAACCCCTCGTTGGGTCAGCGGCAGCGTATGCGGATTCCACAACATTGTGTGATACCCCTCTAGGGTATATGAAAATGCCGTTATTGCAAAGGGTAGAGGACTGATTGGGTTAGAAATACCATCGGGCCGCCCGGCTGACTACCCGGCGTTGAGACAATCGCAAAGTCAGGTCAGGCCGTTTGCTTCCCGACCGTCTTCACCCGGAATTCCACGATGCGGCGAATGAGGTCCAACGGAAGGGGCTGGGAGTGTGGGAATTGCACCGAACCCTTGCCCTGCTTGTACCGTGCCAATTCTGCCTGGAAGGGACCGTATCCAACGGGGGTTGCGTAGAAGCCGATGTGATTCTTGTATCCCGCGTAATACACCAGGGGCTTCCCATTGAGTTTGTAGCCCGGCATTTGGTAGCTGATTGATTCCACGGCGTCCGGTGCGACCTCACCGATGAGCGCCCGCATGCGTAGCATCCGGTCCTGTACGTCGTTGGGGAACCTGGCGATGTACTCGTCCACGGTCTCAACCTTTTGCATCGGCAACCCCTTCTCTCTCAGGCGAG
>DJVD01000210.1:4581-4920 GCA_002440805.1 Chloroflexi bacterium UBA6265 | reverse complement strand
CACCACCGTGCGGGCTACATCCAGGGCGGCGCCGGGCGTGGTTTCACCAGACACCACAAATTCGCGCGGGAGCTCAACTGTCTCCTGCACTGCGGCAATGCTCTGTTCCAGCCAGGCCACACGATCAGCGGGAAAGACCAGCGCATCGGGACGGGTTGTATCGATAAATGCCAGTTCTGCCATGATGGCGTACAAATCGCGCTGGGCGGTCAGGAGCAATTCGTTGGCGTCCTCCCAGGTGGCCAGGCTCCGGCCAAAGCCGATGGAGCTGGTGGTTTCATCGAGTTCGCCAAGCAGGTCAATGCGAGGATCGTCTTTGGTAACGCGCTCACCCAGCAG
>DJVD01000210.1:4401-4565 GCA_002440805.1 Chloroflexi bacterium UBA6265 | reverse complement strand
GTTCATCTCCATTCGGTATCATTAGCTTCAACCGTCGAACGCACCTGTGTACGAACGCGGCAGATTAACATTGAGGATATGCAATTCATGCACACTGTCGGGAATCAACAAGCACCTTCGCGATCCGAGTTTGCCGATCGACCAGTCCGTCTGGCACTCATCGG
>DJVD01000210.1:0-4281 GCA_002440805.1 Chloroflexi bacterium UBA6265 | reverse complement strand
CACGTGCTGTGCGAAAAGCCGATGGCCCGCAACCTGGCCGAAACACGCGATATGGCCCGACTCGCCCGCCAGGCAGGGGTGGTGGCGATGGTGGATCACCAATATCGCTACCTGCCGATCCGGCGCCGCGTGAAAGAACTGATCGACGAGGGCTACATCGGCACACCGCACGCCATCAACATGATTGTGTTCAACAGCTCGTTGGCCGATCCCGAGGAAACGCGTTTCAACTGGCTGATGGAGCAAGACAAATCTGGCGGCATGCTGCGCGCTATTGGCAGCCACTACATCGACACGATGCGATGGTGGATCGGCGAAATCAACGCCGTGGCCGGCACAATGAGCACCATGGTCACCAAGCGACGCTTGCCGGATAGCACCCTCACCGCCACCGTCGATGCCGATGACAATTTCGCGTTCATGCTCCAGTTCCGCAACGGTGCCATCGGCACGGTGCATTTCAGCGCCACCGCCCCGGTGGATGCAGGCGAGAGCACCACAATTACCGGCAGCGAAGGCATGCTGATTGTGGAAGCCGATTCCGAGTTGTTCGGTGCCCGCAAACGCGATGTGCACCTGCGCGAGCTGGCGATCCCCGAACGGCTTAATCCCAAGTTGCCAGAATTCAGCCATCCCCTCACCCGTCCTACCATCCTGCTGATGCGTGACTGGATTACCGCCATCCGCGAGGGTGACCTCACGCGCTTCGCGCCCTCGTTCAACGATGGCGAAAAGGTGCAGGAGATTATCGACGGCGTTATTCGCAGCCGCGAGCAGGGGCGCTGGATCGATACGTCCGGTGCCCGTTGGCCGAAAACCGGCCGCATTTAGGGTGGCATCGGCACTACCCATCCATCTTTCCACTTAATCTCTTTCTAATATTCCTTTCCTACCCTACGTCCATCTCCACTACGGAGTTGGACGTTTTCCCTGCATTCTGGCAGGGCAGGAAAGGAGTATTCCCATGTCTCAACGTAAGGCGCTCATTGCCTCACTCATCATCACATTGGTGCTGGCGCTTTCGGCCATCGGCATCCGCGCCGCGCTGGTCGATTCATCCCAAACTCCAGGCGATACCGCTGGCGCGCTCACGCTTGTTCAACCAGGCAGCGGCGAGTACGACGACGACCGCTACGAAGATTCCGAAAGTACCAGCGGCTATGAGGATTCGGAAGAAGACACCGCGTCCCAGGATTCCGATGACGATGGTGACCACGACCGGGAGGACGATGAGGGTGAAGAAAACGACGATGATGGGGAGTAGCGACCCTGCGGAACGGAGTGCGGCAATGGCGGCACGGGTTCATCGCCTCAGCGATCCGCTCGCGGCCATGGGCCAACGCTCGCACGGATCACGCTTGCAGCGGGAGAGCAAGGCTCGCCTGGCGTTATTGGCGATTACCCTCACGGCCACCCTCGCAGTGACCGGGGTGATTGCTGCGATCGATCAGCCGTCTTCCCCTGGCGATGCTGGAGTCGCGTACCAGACGCTGGTCAACCAGGCAGGGCGCCCGGTGCATATTCGTTCAGGTTCGTCATGACTCGCCAGACATTCACGAGCACGCTGTCGGCGATGTCCACAACCATCACGATTGTCAGCATTGGCATTCGTGAGCACGACCATGCCCAGGCCGTGCGTGATGTCACTGATGAGGTTGAATGGTGGCAGCAGCTGTTCAGCCGTTTCCGTCCAGAAAGCACGCTTTCTCGTGTCAATGCCGCCGGGGGCACCCGAATCCAGGTGGATGAAGCCTTCGTGGCCCTGCTGGAAACCGCACGGGACGCCGTGATCGCCACAGGTGGACGGTTCAATCCCGCAATCCTGCCGACGCTGGAAGCACATGGCTACGATCGCACGTTCGACGAGTTACAGACGGCAGACATGGCGATCTGCACCGCCCCCGGAATGGTGAGCGGTGAAGACACCTGGATGTTGGTGGAGATCGATCGGCTCACGAGGCAGATCCGGTTGCCACACAACATGCGCATCGACTTCGGCGGGATAGCCAAAGGCGCGTTGGCCGATCGCCTGGCCGACAGGTTCGCACACTGGCCGGGTGGCGCGATCTCGATCGGCGGGGACATGTGCCTGTGGGGCGACCCTCCCGATGGCGATACGTGGCGCGTCGGTATCGAGCATCCTCTTGATCCCGACAACGACATCGTCACGATGGAACTCAACGCGGGGGCCCGGATGGCAATTGCAACGTCTTCCCGTACAAAACGCACGTGGAACACAGCCTCGGGGCATGTGCATCACCTGATAGATCCGTTTACCGGTGAACCGATCGACTCATCCCTACTGGCGGTCACGGTTGGCGCATTATCGGCAACGGCAGCTGAGGTCGTTACCAAGAACCTGATGGTCGCTGCGGCACACGGTACACTTTCTCGCTCCCTCCTGCTGAACTGCGACTGGGCGATCACGATTTCCGACATCCTGGACATGACGCGCATCAATAAGGAGGCAGCATGATCCGGCACCGCCTGACGCTTCCGCGGCCACACGTTCGCCGTCCCGAGCCAGCACTCGAAACCGCGATGATCTTCATGGTGGCCATAGCGTTTCTGGCCGTGCTGGCGTTGGCATGGTCCGCTGTGAGCGGACAATCGGTGAGTCCCCTATCCTGGTATATCGCGCGGGCTTCGGGATTCACGCTTTACCTGCTGAGCTGGTTTTTGGTGATCAGCGGGCTGGGTGCGACAACCAGGTTCCTTGTGAGGACGGGCAATCGTGGCACGGCAATGAGCCTCCATACGTATGCCTTTCATCTTTGGTATGGACTGTTGGCCTTGCACATCCTCAGCATCGCGATTGATCCGGTAGTGAACTTTGGCCTGGTGGATCTGGTGGTGCCGTTCGCCTCCGGCTGGCGCGAACCCTGGACGGGTCTCGGCGTTGTGGCGGCAGAACTTGGCATCATCGTTGGAGCCAGTACCACCATTCGTCGGATTTTCGGGTACCGGGTGTGGAAAGCACTGCACTGGCTGAGTTTGCCGATGTTTGCCCTTGGCCTGGTTCATGGACTGATGGCTGGCACCGATAGCTCCTCGTTGCCGGCGTTCGCGCTTTATATGATCACCGGAGGCTGGGTTGTGTTCCTTTCCCTGTACAGGGCACTTAGCCGCAACGCCCACGCTGAGCGGCGGGAACTTCGTAAGCCTCCCCAGGTGTTCATCTCCCAACGGCTCGATCGTTTCTAATCTGGCTCTAATCTCCACGCTGCATCCTGAGTGCATGGAATGGACACCGATGTTCGTTCAACACAGGAAGGGAGAAATCCATGATTACCCGACGCACATTCCTCACCCGGGGAATTGCAGCTTTTGCGGGGACAGTCGCATTGAGTTCGGGCCTGGCCACACCGGCGCTCGCCAATCACAAGAATGGTGGTGAGGCCCTGGACAGAACCCGGGAGATGCTACGAGACGGCAGCGGCGTTGGCAGTCCGGAAGGTCATGCACACAATCATGGCGAGGAGAGCATGCGGAGCGAGGGAACTCCGGTCTTGGGCGGCACGCCTCGCACAGCCGAGGATCGCGGCCAACGGGATGGAGGACACGACGGCGAGTGCCCGTACGAAACCGGCGAATGTCCGAACGGTACCGGCGTGTGCGACGGCAGTGGCCCGGACGATTGATCTCCGGCATGAGCCGCCAACTCTCCTGACATAGCCACGCAGGATGCCCGGGAGTACGCCCGGGCATCCTGCTGCACGCGGCCCTATACGTTTGACCGGCAGTGATTCACACTTGGCACATCAGGCAATGCGAGTGGAAAGGATATCCCCTTGCGCATTTTGATCATCGAAGACGATGCCCGCCTTGCTGATCTCATTGGTCGGGTGCTACGCCAGGAACACTTTGATGTCGATATCGCGAACGATGGCATCACCGGCCTTGACCTGGTTATGTCCGGAACCTATGACGCCGCCATCGTCGATCGCATGCTGCCCGGCAAAGACGGCGTGTCGCTGATTCGCGAGGTGCGTGCAGCACGGGTGGATACCCCCGCGCTGATGCTCACCGCCCGGGGGGAAATGCACGAACGCGTGGAGGGGTTGAGGGCAGGTGCCGATGACTACCTGGGCAAGCCCTTCCACGTGGAGGAGTTGCTGGCGCGGCTGGCGGCGGTGCTGCGCCGCCGCCACGGCCGGGCCGACGAGCAGATCAGCTGCGCGGGGCTGGTGCTGGACGAGGACCGGCAGACGGTCACCACCGCCGCGGGCGAGAGCTTCGACCTCACCGGCACCGAGTTCCGCCTGCTGCGCTACTTCATGC
>DJVD01000296.1 GCA_002440805.1 Chloroflexi bacterium UBA6265 | reverse complement strand
GCTTCCTGTATTTCGGTAGCGGCGTGGGCCGCATCAGCGCCCGAGAGGTTGGCGCTGGTGGTCGCTATCGCTCCACCGGCTCGTTCGGCAATGGTGAGCGGAATTGAGTGATTCGGAAGGCGTACGCCAATGGTGTTATCGGGCGCCTTGACCTCGGCAGGGAGATGCTCTGCGGCCGGCAGCACAATCGTCAGCGCTCCGGGCCAGAACCGCTGCGCCAGTTCGATCAGGCGCTCATCCACATTGGGACTAAGCCGATCGATCACGTCGGGTCGGGAGATCAGGATCGGCAACGGCTTATCCGGTGATCGTCCCTTGAGATCGTAAATGCGCCGCAGGGCTGCGGGGTGTTCGAGGCTTGCACCGATACCGTAGACCGTATCGGTGGGAAAGGCGATCACCCCGCCATGCTGCAAAACCCGAATGGCCTCTTCCAGCGCGCGACCATCCTCAAGACTCAGGTACGCCATCGGGTTGCTCCTTTGGTGATGTGTCGCCAATCGCTGATTTGAGGGCAATTGCCACACTCTGATTGACACCCTCTACGGCAGTAATCTCCGCGATAGTAGCAGCCCGCATGGCCCTGATGGAGCCAAAGTGCTTCATCAGCGCCTTCTTTCGAGTTGGCCCTACGCCGGGGATATCATCAAGCACACTCTTGAACGCGCTCTTGCGGCGGGTATTGCGGTGGTAGGTAATCGCGAAACGGTGGGCTTCATCGCGCAATCGCTGCACCAGGAACAACGCCTGCGAATCGCGTGGCAACAAGATGGATTCCGGCCTGCCTGGCAGGAAGATCTCCTCCTGTTCTTTCGCGAGACCGCAGATCGGCACCTGCATGCCGACCTCATCGAGTGCTTCCAGCGCCGCGTTCAACTGGCCCTTGCCACCATCCACGATGACGAGGTCGGGCAACGTGGTCCATTTACCGTCATTCTCTTCATTCTCATCCCGCGCCCGGAAAAAACGGCGGGCAACCACTTCCTTCATACTGGCGAAGTCATCCGCACCGACAACCGTCTTGATCCCAAAGCGCCGATATTCCTTTTTGGCAGGTTTGCCATCGATAAACACCACCATGCTGGCCACGGGTGACGTGCCCTGGATATTGGAGTTATCGAAACACTCAATTCGGCGGGGCATGCGCGGCAGGTCCAGCGCTTCGGCCAACTCGGTCATGGCGGCAGTGAGTTTCTGGTCATCGCTCAGGTGCTTGATGCGCGATTGTTCCAGGTTCTCCACTGCACTCTTGGCCACCATTTTCACCAAACCAACCTGGTTACCACGTTGGGGCACGTGGATCTGCACCCTGCCTCCACGTTTGCCGGCTAGCCATTCCTCGATCATGATCGATTCTTCGGCCGGCAATTCGAATTGCAGGATCAGGCGAGGCGGAATCAGGGCGGCATCCTCGTAGAACTGGGTGACAAAGGCCTGCAAGATCTCGCTCTCGGTATCCTCGATTCGCGCCTGCATCAGGAAAAACTCGGAACCAACGATTTTTCCGTGTCGCAGGAAGCTGATCTGCACGCCCGCATCGCCGCCCTCGCCCTTGCTCACGCCGATAATATCGGCGCTGGAGCCGGTATCGATCACGATTTTCTGGCGTTCAAGCACATGGTTCACTGCCTGCAGGCGATCGCGCAGTTCTGCCGCGCGCTCGAAATTGAGCGCCTCGGCAGCCGCGTGCATTTCCGTCTGGATATCTTTCACGATCTCGTCGCCCTTGCCGCTGAGGAACTTGGCGGTCGCGTCGATCGATTTCATGTACTCCTCATGACTGACCGCGCCGATACAGGGCGCGGTGCATTGGTGCATGTGGTAGTAAAGACAGACCTCCTCGTTACCGGTGATCTTCTTGTCGCATTTCCTGTAGGGAAAGAGGCGATTGAGCAGGTTGATCGTCTTGTACGCCGCGCCGGCGCTGGTGTAGGGTCCAAAGTATTGGCTGCCATCCTGGATCACCAGTCGCGTGCTGATTACCCGCGGCCATTCCTCGTTCGTAATGCGGATATACGGATAGGTCTTGCTATCCTTCAGCATGATGTTGTACCGCGGCAGGTACTTTTTGATCAGGTTGTTTTCGAGGATCAGCGCTTCGGTGGCGGTGTCGGTGCGGATGACCTCGAAGTCGACGATGTGCTTCACCAGCTCGCGGGTCTTGGGATCCTTGTGGCGCTGGCTCTGGAAATACGAGCGCACGCGATTCCGCAAGCTGATGGCCTTGCCCACGTAGATAATGGTGCCCTCGGCATCTTTCATCAGGTACACACCCGGGCGCGTGGCCAGGGCTGCAAGGCGGGAACTGAAATCGGGGCGGGAAGAATTCGTTGTCATGCGACAATTATACCCGAACGAATGTTCATGTTTCGGGTATCGACCAGCCATCCCCCGGGCAAACTTCCCCGGAGGGTGATCAAACCCCACCGCACGGGATTTACTCCTCGCGCCTTATCACCACATTCCATTCCTTCAGCTTCACCTCGGTAATGAGGCCATTCTTGCTGAAGGGATCGTTCGCCAGCAAAACCTGCGCTTCGGCAAGGTCCTGCGCGTCGTAGATGATGAGCGCGCCGCTGCCATCGGGGAACGGCCCGCTGCGATCGAGCTTGCCTTGATCCAGCAGGCCGGAAAGATACGCTCGATGGGAAGGTCGCACTTCGCTGAGGCGATCGGCATCGGGCACGTACGTAAGAATTGCGGCGAACCTGGCCATGATGATCATTCCTTCACTCACGCGGGAAGACAATTTTACCTAGCCTGCAACCGAATGGAAGGCACGTCAAGAAAACCAGTCGAGTCCGCCCCGGTTAGGGAGCGGACCCGTCGATTATCATGCGCTGTTCTAACGACTAGTGTTCGAAGGTGATCTTCACGTCGCTCGGCACGTTGCCGCGCATGACGTTGGCGATCGGGCAGGTTTCTTCGGCCTTTGTCGCTAGTTCGTGGAACTGATCTTTGGTGAGACCATGAACCTTGCCGCGAATCTCAACATTCGCATGCGTCACTTCCAGTCCGCCACCCTGCTTGGGGGCAACACCAACATGGCTGGTGACCGTGAGGGTCTCAGCTGGCGTGCCATTCTTGGCCAGCGTGGCGCCAAGGTTCATTGCCAGGCAGCTACTGTGCGCTGCCGCGAGGAGCTCCTCCGGGCTGGTAAGTCCTTCGGCAGCATTTACGCGATTGCTTAGCGTGACCTTGTGCTTGCCAAGGGCTCCAGTATCGCCACTGACGAGACCGCTACCGGTGGTGACGTCGCCGGTCCAAACGGTAGTGCTGGATCGTTCCTGTGCCATGTGTTATCGCCTTTCCTGAAACGTAATTGGAGAGGCTCCTGCCTTTCCATGTTCGTGACTCACGCCCTGCAAGCGCTATGCCAACGGGGGCTCATCCATAAAAATGCTCTTGNNCAGCTCTTGATCTGGGTATAAAAGTCCCTCGCGGCCTTTCCCTGTTCCCGGCTGTAGGAGCTGCTGCCCTTATAGCCGCCGAATGGAATCTGGTATTCGGCCCCGGCGGTCTCGCTGTTGATATGCACCATACCCGCCTGGATTTCCCGGGCGAAGCGCATCGCCTTGCCGAGGTCACTGGTGAAGATGCTGGCGCTCAGCCCGTATTTCACGCTGTTGGCGACGGCGAGCGCCTCATCCAGGTCGTCGACTTCGATGACGCCCAGCACCGGGCCAAAAAGTTCTTACTGACCGAGGCGGGAATCTGATGTAACGCCGGTGAAAAGGG
>DJVD01000104.1:3509-3631 GCA_002440805.1 Chloroflexi bacterium UBA6265 | reverse complement strand
GTTGCCAGGCGCATGCCCCAGGTGTACCAATAGCGGGCATTGCTGGGATTCACGATCGCCAACATGTGCAGGGCATCCACGGTGAGAAACGGATCGGCATCGATTTCGACCGCGCGCTGGAA
>DJVD01000104.1:0-3503 GCA_002440805.1 Chloroflexi bacterium UBA6265 | reverse complement strand
GTGATGGTATCCAGCAATGCGTGGCCCTGCTGGTAACGCTGCTGCAAACCGGCCGCGCGCGCCATTTGGGTGGTGAGCTCATCGGCCACGGTGCCCTCGGCGTTTGCATTTGCCTCGCGCAATCGCGGTTCGGCGGCTGCGGCATCGAAATCGCCCCAGAGTGTATCGAGCAGTGCGCCATCGAGATGTGTCATGGAAATCGCCTTTGTGCGCCGATGCAGACGCATGGTTGCGCCCGGTGAATTACTATCAGAAGGTTGAATTCTGTCCGTATGATAGCGAATGTGGAGACCCACCCCGGTAATGGCGCGCCCGCATGATTAAGTACCTGGGATCAAAACGCAAGCTGGTGCCGCAGATACTGGAGATTATCCAGGGCCTGCCGGTGGAGCGTGTGTGCGATCTCTTCACCGGGACCACGCGGGTGGCCCGGGCCTGCAAACGCGCCGGCATGTACGTGGTAGCCAACGATCTCGCCAGCTACAGCCATGTGTTTGCCGAGGCCTATATCGCCACCGACGCCAGTCTTGTCGATACCGTTCGGCTTACCGGGTTCCTCAATCAGCTCAATGCGCTGCCGCCCGTGCCGGGATACGTCACCCGCACATTTTGTGAGGATGCGCGCTACTTCCATCCCAAGAATGGCGCCCGGATCGATGCCATCCGCGCCGAGATCGACGTCATGCCCTTGCTGCCGCATGAGCGGGCCATCCTCCTCGCCTCGTTGCTACTAGCGGCCGATCGGGTCGATTCCACGACCGGCCTGCAAATGGCCTACCTGAAAAGCTGGGCACCGCGGGCGCACAACGACCTGGTGCTGAAACTGCCCGATTTACTGGCTGGACCCGGTGAGGCACACCAGGGGGATGCGCTGGCATTTGTGGCCAAAGGCGGCACGCGTGAGGCGGATCTGACGTATATCGATCCGCCCTATAACCAGCACAGCTACGCCGGTAATTATCACGTGTGGGAAACGTTGGTGCGCAACGATGACCCGGAGGCGTATGGCGTTGCCCGCAAGCGCACCGATGTGCGCGGCCAGCGCAATCCGTGGAACAGCAAGCCGCGGTTCCGGGAAACGTTGGGCAATTTGCTGGCGGCAGTGGAAAGCCGGTACCTGCTGGTGAGTTTCAGCAACGAGGGATTCCTGGCCAGCGCCGACCTCGAAACGATGCTGGACGATATCGGTCGCGTGCAGCGGGTGGACGTCGATTTCCAGCGCTATATCGGCGCGCAGATCGGTGTGCACAACCCGGCCGGGGAGAAGGTGGGCACGGTGACCCACACGCGCAATGTGGAGCACCTGTTCGTGGTCGATCGGGGATAAGGTCGTCCTGACCGATTGTTGGCTGGATACTGCCGCCACTACGTAGACCCGTCCTGACCGATCCTCAGATCGGGCATCGGGCGGGTGTGGTTGCCAGCAGATTGGTTCACGGGCCGCCCAATTCTCGCCTGCGGCCTCGAACGACCCACCCGCGCAGTGGCATTCATCTCCAGTCGACATATCCATCGTAAAACTCGTCCTCGCCCCACCGTTCAACATTGGATGCGATATACGCGCGTAACGTTTCCAATTCCTGATCATTCCGTACGATATGGTCGTGGTATCCCTCCTGCCACACCATACGGCTGTAAGGTGTCCATCCATGTTTGCGAATACCTTCGCGATAGCGTTGGTGGGTTGTGCTCTTGAGCCAATGGACAATGTCGATCAGGTTATCTGCATGCGGCTGGTCATTCAGCCGAATGGCGAGTCCAATCAGCAGATGAACGTGATTGGGCATCACCACAGAGGAATCGATAGAAACGGTAGGAAATCGCGACTGACAGTCCTCGATTGTTTTGCCGATCATCGAGCCCACAGGTGTCGGCGAAAGCACGTCATGTGCGATTGAGCCTAAGTAATGCAGCCGGTCATGAGCGCAGATTGTGACGAAGTAGTAACCAGGCGTGGAGTAGTCGTAGTCCTTGAGGCGCAACCGGCGAGTGGTACCTGGCCGATCGGTACGTCGATTGGGAAATGGCATGATTCCCTCCGATAGCGGTGCTGATCACATTCCCGGAATTCAGCTAGCCCGCCCGATTCTCGGCTGCGGCCTCGAAGGACGGGCCCACGATTCCGAATGCCGACGTATCTCGGACGGAGCCACCCGGAGGGGTACAGGTTCTGCAGGACTATTGGGCCACCGGTGCCATGAGAACCTCACATCCGGACGACTCGACCGGCGGGCCGAGGTCCGCGTCGACGTCAACTGCCAAGGGTTCGACGGCTATGGTTTCCGACCAGACGTAGACCCGTCCTGACCGATCGCAATCGGGCATCGGCCGGGTCGGCGACATGAGCGAACGGCTGGCCATGTGGACTCCGGAACCCGCCCGCTCCTCGCATCGAAATGCGCGTAGTGCGGGTCGCAGTGTCTGGTAGGCCCGGGTTTGATCCCCGGGCTTTCCCCTTTGCTCGGAGGTTGCGGCACCGACGCCCTCTCGAAAACGCCCCTGATATCAGTGAATTTCGACTCGTGGCACGCAGATTGCCTTAATATTCACGATCGTCATTGTCATGTCGTTTCATGGGTTCCTTATGACGATCAGGGCAATAACACAAGGAGTTACGTATGACTACGCAAATTACGCGACGAACAATGCTGAAGCAGGCCTGTGGTATCACCCTCGGTGGCGCTGCCGCCGTCGCTGGCTTGAGCCTCAAGGATGCCGTAGCCCAACGAACAGCTGGCACCGGTATTCCTGTCACCGGTGTATCAACTGCCGCTACTGATCTTGCTAATACTGGTCTCAACTTTGATGGCGTTTTGAGCGGCCTTACGGCCACACTCGATCGTCAAACGGGCTTGATTGATATCGTCGGTAGCATTACCGGCCTACTTGATGGTGTAACAGAGGTACTCGGCACGTTTACCTCCGTGTTAGACCCTGCCGCTGGTATCATTCCTGACCCCGACGGCGTGTGCGAAATTTTGACGCTTGATCTCGGCCCATTGCATCTCGATGTGCTTGGTTTGGTGATTGATCTGAATGAGATCAACCTTGACGTTACCGCGGAGCCGGGACCGGGGAACCTGCTTGGTAACCTCCTGTGTGCTATTACTGGCTTGCTGGATAATCCGGCCGGTGCACTCAATGGCCTCACGAACTTGCTCAACCGGGTGTTCGCGCTCCTGGGGTAATTTCCCAACAGAGTAGTAACAGAGAACGGAGCCACTTCGGTGGCTCCTTTTCTGTGCCCTACTATTTTGGAGCGCTCCCCGCGCGCAGCACGAAACGAATCCGGGCCAGGAGGGGTCGTCAGGCATGCTAGTGGCTTGCTACTCGCCCAAGGGCGATTGTTCGATCATGATTCATTCAGGAAGCTTGCAAAGAGTCGTTGCCGTAACCATCACAAAATCGCCAGTGGGCTCCCCGTAAGCACTACGGATATGTCGTTAACAACAACCTTAAAGGTCTTGATTAACCGTGCGATTCATGACAAGCTAGGCACAAAT
>DJVD01000284.1 GCA_002440805.1 Chloroflexi bacterium UBA6265 | reverse complement strand
TGGGCGCCGCATCCACCCTTGGTGGGAAAGCCAATCACGCCATCCACATTGGGATAGTTGTCCATGATCGGATGATGGCGGAAATGGTCCACAATTCGCATCGTCGCCGTGGAACTGCAATTCACGCTGGCGATGATGCCAAGGTAGTTCCTCGTGCCAACACGACCATCGGCGCGGCGAAAGCCCAGGAACGTGCGGCGTTCCGCCTCAGCGACGTAGTCTACCGGCTGCACATTGGAGCAAAAGGCGTAATCAAGTGCAAGCTCGCCCTGCCGTGTGCCGACATTGTGCGAATGGACATGGTCTCCGGCAGCGATGTCCACGGTAGCGTGGCCGATCACCTGCCCATAGCGGATGACTTCCGCGCCCTGCGGGATCGCGCGAATGGCGATCTTGTGGCCAGGTGGAATCATGCGGTTCACAGAAATGGATTCGTCATGATTGAGAAGTACCGTGCGAGGGAGCAGGGCGGTGCGGGCAATCGCGATATTATCCGCCGGGTTGAGCGTGATCGTAACTGCGGTCAGCGCATGGGAGCCTCGCTCAGCGTTGATGAGGTTGCCGGGATTAAAGATATTTGTCATGGGAGCCTCCGGTTGTCCGGTCGCAATTCACCGCCTTGAGTGTATTCGTAAGCTTAGGCCGATTCGATGTACTCGTCATCCACCACAATCACGTGCAATTCTCCTGGCCCTTGCACGCCGATGGTCAGCTGGCGCTCGATGTCGGCTGTGCGGCTGGGCCCACTAACGAGCGTGGCGTAGCTCGAGCCCTCGGCGGCGATCTCCCGCAGGATGCGGGCGGCATCATCGAGCGATGGATGCAGGTTGCTGCTGGCACAGAGCACGATCAGTCGCTCTGTCATCAGGCTTACGCTGCGTTCGTTGAGTCGATTTTCCTTCAGGATCACGCTGCCACTCTCCGAGATGGCGGCACGGGCAGTGGTGATGCCCCACGGTTGATCGCGCGTGGTGGTGGGGGAACTATCAACGCGCACCGTGATGCCGAGGGCGGCCAGTTCGGACGTTAGTCCTGCCCAGTTCGCCTCAAGCTCGGGGCTACCCCACAGGGTCGCTCCCGGTGCCAATCTCGCAATCGTGTCCGCCAGCGCAGAACGGGAACAGCGGCAGGCATTGCCTGCCGCTGTGTTCAGCACATCGCGGAAATCCTCAAATGTGGTCGCACCCATGACGATCTCCAGCAGAAGGGGTTAGCCAGTGAAATCCCTGAGCACCAGTGTTCTCATATCGGCAAGGTGGCCGGTCATAAGTTTGGTGGCGCCTTCGATATCGTTTTCCAGCAGGCGGCCAAGGAGGGCGCGATGTTGCTCTACGGCAACCAGCATCCACTCCGGTAGTTCGTCCTCAACTTGCTGGAAGATGGCGATTTGGGTCCACAGGCCACCAACAATGGTGCTCATACGGCGATTGCCAACAGTTGACACCAGCCAGCTGTGGAAACCCCGATCGGTTTTCAGGAACGCTTCGCCAGCCTCAAGTCGCAAATCGGGGGTGGTGGCATTGCGAATCAGGCGCTCCACATGTTCGAGCTCGAACATCGCGCGCTTGAGTTCTTCGGTATGATCTTCTTCCCCGAGCTGGCGAATCGCATACAGTTCGAGCACTCGACGCAGTTCGAAGATCTCTTCAAGGTCGCGCCGGGTGAAAGTGGCCACAAAAAAGCCGCGGTTCGGCTCTGCGATGACCACTCCGTCCTGGGCAAGCTGATGTAATGCCTCACGAATAGGGGTGCGGCTCACGCCCAGTTCGGAACTGAGGCGAAGATCAGAGAGCTTTTCGCCGGCCTTCAGTTCCTGGCTCAAGATCCGATCTCGCAGGACGCGATACACATCGGACCCCAGGTTTCGTCGCTCAATTGGTTGCAGGGGGGTGAGACCTGCGCGTTTTGTCTCTGAAGACATGCGAGCACTCTCCACTATTCGTCAATCCCAGACGGAGGGTGCGGGTGAACCGCGTGCAAGAAAATGGGTATATCGACCAATTCGTCTAGTGTATACATTAGCCGAATCTGTGTGAACTATACACCACCATGTCAGAATGTGCGTATTGTGATGACATGATTCAATGCCGGAAAGGTACACCTATGCACATCCGTTTGGCCGAAGGTATGAACCGCATCGGCACCGAAACCGCATTCGCGGTGATGACGCGTGCCCGTGCCCTTGAAGCGCAAGGGAAATCTGTGATTCACATGCAGATTGGCGAGCCAGATTTCGATACGCCGGCCCACATTACGACCGCCGCCATTGAAGCCCTGCAGCAGGGATGGACGCATTATGGTCCGGCCCAGGGTGATCCGGAATTGCGACAGGCGATCGCTTCCTATATAGGGGCATCCCGCAACGCCCACTACGATGCGGATCAGGTGCTGGTGACGCCAGGGGGCAAGCCGGTGATGTTTTTCGCCATGTTGGCCCTGCTGCAGCCCGGCGATGAAGCCATTTATCCCGACCCCGGCTTTCCCATCTATCGCTCAATGATCGAGTTTACCGGTGCCCAAGCAATTCCGGCGGTATTGCGGGAGGAAAACGAGTTCCGCCTGGATATTGATGAACTCCGCTCGCTGGTAACGTCGCGAACGCGGCTGCTCATCATCAATTCTCCCGGCAATCCGTGTGGCAACGTCTTTACACGCGAGGACATCGAGCAAATCGCTGCCATTGCCCTGGAGCACAACCTGATCGTACTGGCCGACGAGATATACAGTGAATTGCTGTACGAGGGCGAACATGTTTCGATCGCCTCCTTGCCGGGAATGGCCGAGCGCACGATTCTGCTGGATGGGTTCAGCAAGACATTTGCGATGACCGGGTGGCGGCTCGGCTA
>DJVD01000288.1 GCA_002440805.1 Chloroflexi bacterium UBA6265 | reverse complement strand
GTCGAGGTCCTTGAGGATGCGCACGACACCGGAGCTCTTGGTGGCCGAACCGTAACTTGAAATAGCCATGAAATCCATCTCGAGAGGGATGGTCATTTGCTTGGTCAAATCAGCCATAAATGCCACCGCGCCCCGCAATACGCAGATCACCAGCGGCACATCGTTTGCATATTCGGCGTCCAACTCGGCAGCCATGGCGGCGATTTCGGCGACGATCTCATCTTCTGAGATCAATATCTGTTTGATGCCGGCGGACTTGTAATTGTCAGGAATCTGCACAGGGTGCCTCACAGGTAGGTACGAATCTCAATAGTCCCTATTCTGCCACGCCTTCGATACCAAGTACCCCATTCCGGAGCACAACCCGGGTTCCGGCACCCAGTTCCACCCGGCTGCCGCCCCGGTTGCGCTGTGACAGTTCTACCACCGCTGAAACTCGGTCGTAGGTGATATCGGTTGGCAGCGCGGCATGTATCAACCAGCTACGGACAACCCGATGCTGCCATCCGTCGGGAAGGTCCACCAATTTCATTCGGCTGAGTCCGGTTTCTGTGCGACAGGCGGCAAGGTGAACCATTGTGGCCTCGGACAACAGATCGGCATCGGTCGCAATCACCCTGGCGGAGCGAGCGATAGCGGCGGTGGATCCGGGGGAAATACCTTCCAAAATCGGCAGCACATTGTGGCGAATCGCGTTTCGGCGAAACGATGGATTGGTGTTGGTGGGGTCCTCCACGATCGGGAGTCCGGATTGTGCGGCCAAGTCCGCTACGGTAGCAGCGGATTCGTAGATCAACGGCCTCCAGATGCCTGTGGACAACTCCGCTGGCTCTTCCCACCAAGGGACATGGCGGATCTCCCATTCCCTCATCCCCGCAAGGCCATCCACCCCACTGCCGCGGATGAGATGGAGCAACAGTGTTTCGGCCTGGTCCGACTGGTGGTGGGCCAGGGCAATACATGAGGCATTCACCTCTTTGGCAATGCGCGCCAGCGCCAAATACCGTTCCCGCCGGAGGGCTTCTTCCAGCCCAAAATGTTCGTGGGTAGCAACGGCCTGCGCCTCAAGATGGCGAACAATAACGGGCACGTCCAACATTCTGCCAATGCTGGTGACCGCACTGGCAGCCACGTCCGCGAGATCGTGCTGACCGTGATGGATATGCGCAATCGTCATGGAGAGGGTGTTTAGCCGGGCTAATTCGGCAAGCATGGAAGCAAGCGCAACCGAATCCTTACCGCCACTGCAGGCCAGCAACACATGCGGTCGATCGATTGGGATGTGCCGGAGCGATTGACGAAGGCGCTGCAGAATACCAGATTCCTTCGAACCTGGCTGGCGGGGAGGTAAATTGTTCATAAAGATAGCCTTGGGGATTTTGGTGACGACGGGTGGATTCGAACCACCGACCGAAGGCTTATGAGTCCTTTGCTCTGCCACTGAGCTACGTCGCCATGACGGGGAATAATGTAGCAGCGAAACAGCGGAACGTCAAGCCAACTTCCCCTGGCCTTCGTTGGCATCATCGCAACCATCTGCCCCTCCAACTGTATGCTGTGTGCGCCGTGTTTTCCCCTGTACCGTACAATATATGGCAACGAATAGTGAGGGGCCGGGCGCTGTTGCCTGGCCTGCGACAGGGAGCATTGCCTACCATGGCTCAGAACGAATTTGATGTTGTCATTCTCGGTGCTGGAACCGGAGGTTACTACGCTGCGTTTCGCGCGAAGCAACTCGGCCTCAACGTTGCGGTTGTCGAGAAAGACAAGGTTGGCGGCGTCTGCCTCCACCGTGGCTGCATCCCGACCAAAGCATTCCTCAAGAGCGCCAGCGTATTCGATACCGTGAAACGCGCAAGCGAATTTGGTGTCGACATTGAGGGCGAAGCGACCTTCAACTACGATACCGCGCTGAAGCGCAGCCTGGCTGTAGTGAACAAGCAGTACACCGGCCTGCAATTCCTGTTCGACAAGAAGAACAAGGTGCCGGTCTTCAAGGGCGAAGGCAAGCTGATCAGCAAGAACCAGGTCGAAGTCACGCTGAACGAGGGTGGCGAAAAGCAGGTTCTCACAGCGAAGCAGATCATCATCAATACCGGCTCCCGACCTCGCGCCATTGATGGCGTACCCACCGATGGCAAGATCGTGATCGATTCCGACCACGCCGTGGTGCTGGAGAAGCTGCCAAAGCGCATCATCGTTCGCGGTGGCGGCGCTACCGGAGTCGAGTGGGCATCCGTCTACCATCGCTACGGTTCTGAAGTCACCCTGGTCGGTAATGTTGTACCGCAGGAAGATCCGGACATCAGCAAGGAACTCACCAAGCAGTTCAAGCGCCAGAAAATCAACGTGCTCGAAGGCGTCCGCCCAACCGCCGATAACTGGGAAGTTAGCGACAAGGGCGTCAAGCTCACCGTGGATGTCAAAGGCAAGCAAACGGTTGTAGAAGCGGACGTGCTTTTGGTCGCCACGGGACGCCAGGCAAATATCGAGGGCATTGGCCTGGAAGAAGTTGGCGTCAAGACCGAGGGCGGCTTTGTTGTCGTCGATGACATGATGCGCACCAACGTCGAAGGCGTGTACGCCATCGGCGATGTCAACGGCCTGCAGATGCTGGCCCACACCGCTGGTCACCACGGCATCATCGCAGTGGAGCATATCGCTGGCCACAATCCATTCCCGTTGGATCACCTTAACAGCCCAAGCTGCACCTACTGCCACCCGGAAATCGGCTCTGTCGGTCTTTCCGAGAAGAAGGCCAAGGACCTCGGTTATGAAGTGATGGTCGGCAAGTTCCCGATGATGCCAAACGGTAAGGCTGTGATCGAGGGCGAGGCCGAAGGCTTCACCAAGATCGTAGTGGATGCCGATACCCACGATGTGCTGGGCGTTCACATCATTGGCCCGCATGCGACTGAACTGATTGCCGAAGCCGGCCTCGCCCGCTTCCTCAATGCCAGCGCCGAAGAACTGACCATGACCATTCATCCACATCCGACCGTCTCCGAAGTCATCGGTCAGGCGGCGATGGATGTGTTTGGCCAGGCGATCGACTTCTAGCCGTTCATTGTGCAGGGTGACCAATTCGCAGGGCGAAATTCGGTCACCCTGTTTTCACCCAGGCTGTATCATCAAAGGGCTGTCACCTCCGGGTGCTGGCCCTTTTTGAATGTGACATCAGGAGGATCTATGGCCACCACCGCTACGTTTATGGATGATGCATCCGCACTCGCACTTGCCGATCGAGTGTCCGCCTGGCTTAAGGAACGAATAGACGAGGCAGGGGCCGATCGCTTTGTACTAGGTCTCAGTGGAGGCATCGATTCTGCTGTAGTTTGCGGCCTTTGTGTTCGGGCCATTGGCCCCGAGCGCGTGCTCCCGATCATCATGCCCAGTTCAAGCATCCCGGACGACGCTGTCCAGGCCCACAAAGTGGCCAATGCATTTGGCGTTAAGCCGGTGACGGTGGACCTGACCGCAGTTGCGGATGCCGTGTTTGCGGCCATGCCAGACGAAAGCGATCTCTATGCTGATACGCTCGGCGAAGCGATTCCGGAGGGCTCCGAAGCCCGGTTACAGCTGGCTCGTGCTAATGTACGCCCCCGCAGCCGCATGATTACCAACTACTACCTGGCCAATCTCAGCCGCGGCATTGTTGTCGGCACGGGCAACAAGACCGAATACCTGATCGGTTATTTCACCAAGTACGGCGATGGCGGCGTAGACCTTGCCCCCCTCGTCGATCTGTACAAGTTCGAGGTGCGAGCGATCGCGAAGGCGATTGGTGTACCAGAAAGCGTGATTACGCGACCCCCCAGCGCCGGTCTGTGGGAAGGCCAAACGGATGAGGCCGAGATCGGAATTAGTTATGCCGACCTCGATACCACACTCCTGGCGATGGAATCTGGCGACACATCGCGGATCGATCCCGACCTGCTGGCCAGGGTGGAACGCAAGATCGCCGTCTCAGCTCATAAGCGGACTTCGGTTCCCGCTTTCCGCAAATAGGATTGAGGGGAGTCCAATAGTGACTCCCCTTTCTCTATGCCACCTGGTTCCGTGGCGGATGGATTGTCAGCGCCCGGGCCGGGTTCTCAATTGCCAGTTGCCGGATCTGCATCGCCTGCAGACCCGACTCCATCAGCAGAACCATGAACCATTCGCTCATATACGGCAGGCCAGGGGCACCATCGTACGCCGACAGGAGCGACTTGCGGCCGTAATCAAGCGAGAGCAGCAATCGGTCCCCGTATCCGGCTGCGTATAGCTCCGCAATGCGATCGGCACGCTGTTGGTCGGTATAAGTTTCGCTTTTGCCAATCTGGTCGAACTGCAGGTACGCGCCGGTGCGCACAACGTCGAGATGCGCATCGAGAGGCATCGGCTCACGATCCACGTGTCCGATGATGACACGGTTGGCCTCCACTCCACTGGCCTCAAGAAGTTCAAGGAGCTGCAGGGCTTCGGTGCCATGCTCAGTGTGAGTGGTAATGGGTGCCCCCGTACGGGCATGCGCAGCTCCTGCCGCCTGGATAGTGACCCGCTCGATATCCGTGATTTCGTTCAGGCTGGTACCCACCTTGATGACTCCGGCGCGCGCATCAGTTCCATCCATCCCCTCCGTGAGGTCAGCAAGGAATTCCTCGAAAAGCGCATCCCTGTCGAGAGCGTAGGGTAAGAGCGCAGCGGACGAATGGTTCTTCCGGCCTGTAACTCCGATGAGGTGAGCTGGCACCCACTGGGCGATGCTGAGCAGGTCGGACGTCATCCGACCGCAATCGCGAGTTGTGCACTCCACCAGGCTTCGCCCATTCATTGTGATGAAGGCCTCTACTTCTGCCTCTGCCCGCTCGGTATCGAGCAGGCGATGGTCATCATCGGCCCCGGGCGGATCGCACAGCAAGTGCACATGCGGCAGGCACACGCCCAGTTCCTCCGGCAGGATTGGACCGAGCAGCGTCATGATGTGTGGCTGGTCGATTGGCGCCTCGGATTCCTCCGTTGGATCAAATTCCGGTTCGAACGTCTCACCTTCTTCAAGCCCGAAATCGGCATCGCGATACGTATTGGGATTCCACATGAGCTCATTCCTGCCTGCAAACCGGACGGGCGACAATACGCACTAACCATACAACGTCCGCGGCGAATTCAGGCGTACGTTCCAAGCGGAAATCGGCGGATCTACGGGATATTTCGGCGTAAATTTGGTAGAATATCTACATGGATCGAGACCCGCTCGTTGTGGCGCGCCGTGCCCGCCACCTGCGATTCCACCGCATGGTTCAGCGTGTTTCCAACACGCTTCCTGTACAGGTACAGGCTCTNNGACGAACCGACCGACCAACAACGGTCAGAGCTCGCGAGCGCATCGTGTGACATTTTTGGGCTCTATCAAGGTGTACCCATGATCGAACGCGGTGGCGGAAATATGCTTCTTCCCGATCAGATCACCATCTTCGCTGGCCCGTTAACGCGACACACCCGGAGTACCGTTGACCTGGAAGAACAAATCCGCGTGACGCTGTTACACGAAATCGGGCATCATCTTGGCTTTGACGAAGCTGGTGTCGAGAGGTTGGGCCTGGGATGAGTAAAGTACAAACCGGGCGCCCGGAGCGGAGGACCGCCCACGGCACTGCCGCAGGCGTAATCGATACCATCTCCGATGCCGTCACATTTGTATTGCAACGGCCGTGGNNCATCGACCTTGTGCTGTGGCTGGTGATGAAAGTCACCCTTGGCCCGGTGATCAACAACATCATCCGCTTGATGGAAACATCGCAGGTTGAAGGCTCGGAACAAATTATCGAGCAATTACGTGCTACAGGCGACCAGGTGATGGTGTCGGACTATCTCGGTGCGTTTGTACCCGGTCTGCTCACCGGGATGTCACTCGACAGCGTCATGGGTATCCTCATGCTTTTCGTCGCTCCCGATGGGTTCGGCGTGCCGAGATCCGATTTCTATGCGCCATGGCAGAACGGGCTGACCAACACATTTGTGCCCGATTCGAGCTTTAGCGTGATGATGATCTGGGTTGGAGTGCTCATACTGGGGTCTGTCGCCCTGGTGATGTTCCGCGTGCCGATTGCCCGGGCAGTCCGGGGCACCCGGCCGACCAGTCTTGCAACCGAACTCCTGCGAAGTTGGATTAACTTCCTGCTGTACCTTTTGCTGCTCTTTCTGCTGGCATGTGTGGCTCTCGTGCCGCTGGCGCTGATGGCCGCGCTGGTGCCGGTACTCGGGTTGAGTATCGCGTTCGTCACATCGTTTGCATTGCTCATCTTTGGTGGCATGCTCGGCATTTATACGCTATTCACCGTAGATGCGATATTGATTCATCGCACATCTCCAATCCAGGGATTTCGACTGAGTTATGCCGTGGGCAGAGCCTACTTTGGCCAGATTGCCCGATTCGCCCTCACCAGCATCTTCCTCATGCTTGCAACGTTGCGCCTGTGGGGTGAACTTGCTGGCTCAGCACCTGGATTTGTCATTTCCCTGGTTGGCAGCGCCTTTGTTGGCACAGTGCTCGCCGCTGCCAGCATGATGTTTTACACCGACCGTTTTCGCCTTGTTCGCGCTGCAGAAGCGGGCCGGAGAGTTATTCCGCCTCGGACCCCCGCAGCCCCTTAATAACACTCGGAAGGAGTGACCTGTATGGCAAAAGCCACACCAACTGGAACCTACGACGCATCCAATATTCAGATCCTGGAGGGTCTGGAAGCGGTGCGCAAACGACCAGGCATGTACATCGGTTCAACCGACCAGCGCGGCCTGCATCACATGGTGCGCGAAATCGTGGATAACTCGGTCGACGAAGCCCTGGCTGGCTATTGCGATGAGATCACCTGCACCATCGGCAAAGACAATGTGGTGACTGTGGTTGATAACGGTCGCGGGATCCCGGTAGACCTCCACTCCAAGGAGCAGCGATCTGCACTTGAAGTGATCATGACCACGCTGCACGCCGGCGGCAAGTTCGGTGGCGG
>DJVD01000185.1:3210-9512 GCA_002440805.1 Chloroflexi bacterium UBA6265 | reverse complement strand
CAACCGCCTTCTAAGCGGTAGGCCGCAGGTTCGAGCCCTGCCTGGGGTACCGACCTCCCGATCGCAGTTCAGTATGTACTTCCCGCCCGCCCATACATGGCGAGCGGAGGTGCTAGATGTAGTGCTCATCCAGGATTGGCTTCATTCAGAATCTAGATAATGCCGCCTTCGCGCATGTAGCATGCACCGCACAAAGAGTCGTATTCGACCTCGCCTTCACCCTCGATGGCGACCTGGTCGCCTTCGAAAATGTAGTTCCCGTTGATCTTGCGGGTGTTGAACTCGGCCTGGCTGCCACAAAAACACATGGTCGGCAGTTTCTCAATGTTGTCCGCTATCTCCAGGAGCCGTTTGCTACCCGGGAACAGCGCGGTGCGAAAATCTGCCCGCAGGCCGTAACAGATCACCGAGATATCACGTACCTTGGCAACGTGAAAGAGCTGGCTTACCTGCCGGTCAGCGAGGAACTGGGCTTCATCCACCAATACACACGCCACACCTGGCGTTTTGGCTACTTCCGCGTCCAGGTCCAGCGATGCATCGGCATGAATATCGACTTTTCGGCTATGGCCGCCACGGGCGGTTACGAGGTCGCCGCCTTTGGTATCGATCCTGGGTTTGATGACAATTACTGCAAGTCCTCGTTCCTCATAGTTGAAGGCCGTTTTGATGAGTGTGTCGGATTTGCCACTGTTCATGGCTCCGTATTTGAAGTGAAGTTTAGCCATGGGGGGATTGTACCAGACCATCTCGGGCGGATTTGCTAACTGAAAGCGTGCAACGTATTTGAGATACTGCCGTGGCCAGAATCACCGACTGCCTCGACCTCTATCATGAATTTTGGCCTCCATACCAGGGAGCCGCCCCATTGTGTCCACGATTGAATACCGCAATTCTGAACGGTGCTTTGGTTAGCGGAACCCAGTCAATGGCGGATGACGGATAGGCAGATTCAAGCGGTGAATGGACACCTTGGGGCCCGGTCAGCGCCCAATGCACGCGCACCAGCGCTCAGGCAGAATTGGAAGCGATATGGCTCCAGGTTTCACATTTTGGCGATTGGCGGACTTTCGTGGCACGCTAGCCGAACCAGCGCTGCTTGCGGACATCGTCAGCATATTGAGCGCGCGTCGAGTTCACTTCATCGTCATGGCTTATTTCGGCAATTGGCACATCCCACCACCCTTCATAGTTGGGCACGCGACTGTCCGGATCAACATGCACATACACCAGCGTGGTGCGGGTTTCCGCCTTCGCTTCTTTCAGCGCCGCTCGGAGCTCCTCCGGACCATCGGCAGCGATCGCCCGGGCGCCCAGGGACTCTGCGTTTTTCACGAAATCCACCGGCACATAACCGCCCGAGAGCGTACCTGTTGCGGCATCGCGGAACCGAAGTTCATTTCCAAACGATGGCGAGCCGGAAGCCATTTGCAGCCCCCGGATACACTGGAAACCTCCGTTATCCACCAGGACGATGATAAGTTTCTGACCTTCCTGGACTGCCGTAACGATCTCGGTATGCAGCATCAGATACGAGCCATCTCCCACCATCACAAAGACTTCGCTGTCGGGCGCGGCCATCTTCACACCGAGGCCACCGGCGATCTCGTAGCCCATACAGGAATACCCATATTCAACGTGATAGCCCTTGGGGTGTTGGGTTCGCCAGAGTTTGAGTAAATCACCCGGCATGCCACCCGCCGCGCACACCACGGTATCCTTCGGGCCCGCCGCCTCATTGACGATGCCAATGACCTGGGCCTGGGTCATTTCCCTGCCCGAATTCAGCATCAGTTGGGCATCGACCAAATCATCCCACTCGCGTTTGAGCGAAGCGATCTCTTCACCTGCGGCGATGGTTTTGCGGTCGCCTCCTGCTTCGCGCACTCGCTCGAGTAGCGCCTGCAGCGTGGCGCGTGCATCGCCAACAAGTGACAATGCGCCCATCTTATAGGCATCCATACTGGCGACATTGATCCCGATGAACCGGACATCCGGATTCTGGAACGCGGATTTGGACGAGGTCACGAAATCGCCGAGCCTTGTGCCAACAGCGATGACGAGATCGGCATCCCTCGCGAGCCGATTGGCGGCGATACCGCCATTGGCACCAACCGGGCCAGCGTTCCAGGGATCATTCCAGGGCAGGATGCCCTTACCTGCCTGGGTCTCGGACACCGGAATCCCCAGTGTGCTCGAGAAATCGCCAATTGCCTCACTGCTGTCGGAGTAGATCGCACCACCGCCGGCGATGATAAGTGGTCGCTTCGCATCGGCGATCCAATGGGCGGCTTCAGCGAGCGCATCGTGGTCTGGCAACGGTCGCCGAACGTACCAAACCCGCTCTTCGAAGAACGCTTCCGGAACATCGAATGCTTCAGCCTGGACATCTTCCGGCAGCGCCAGCGTTACCGCGCCAGTCTCGGCCGGATCGGTCAATACCCTCATGGCCTCCGGCAACGATGACAGGAGTTGTTCGGGCCGATTGATGCGATCAAAGAAGCGTGAGACCGGTCGAAACGCATCGTTCACGCTCATGTCCTGGGAATACGGTTGTTCCAGTTGCTGAAGTACGGGATGTGGACGCCGACCGGCGAAAATATCCCCGGGAAGCAGCAGCACCGGCAACCGGTTGACCGTGGCCAATGCGGCTCCGGTGACCATATTCGTTGCGCCTGGGCCGACGCTTGATGTGCATGCAAAGGTCTGCAACCGGTTGCGCATTTTTGCGTAGGCAACGGCGGTATGCACCATCGCCTGCTCATTCTGGGGCCGGTAGTACGTCAGCAGATCCTTGTGTTCTTCAAGTGCCTGACCGATTCCCGTCACATTGCCGTGGCCGAAAATGCCAAACATCCCGGCGAATAACGGCTGCTTGATGCCGTCACGTGATGTGTACTGGGAAGCCAGGTACCGCACGATTGCCTGGGCACCGGTAACGCGAATTGTTGCCATGGTGTATGTCTACTTCCTCTTGCCCGCATCGCCGTTGATGCGGTCGTCGATATCCTGCCACGTTGCCAGGCCGGTGTTCATGTCGTCATTCCAGGTTGATCGCACCCAGGCATAGCTCGGATCGTCTGCAGGTTGCATGGTGCGCACAGGTTCGGGACCGGCAAGGATGTTGAGATAGTAGCCGGTGTAGCCGTGCGCCACCGCAAAGGCGTGGTATCCCTGCGGCACCAGCAGCAAATCGCCATCGTGGATGGTCCAGGCATGGTCGAACGATCCGTCGGCGAAATAGAGCCGCTGGAGCGCGAACCCGTCATCCGGGTTGATACGGTAATAGTAAATTTCCTCGAGGATCGCTTCTTCCGGCATGCGGCTAACATCGTGCTTGTGCGGTGGGAAGCTCGACCAGTTACCAGATGGCGTGAACACCTCTACCACCAGGAGCTTGTCCGCCGGAAACTCAGGCTTGACGATATGACTGATCTGGCGCGCCGCGTTCCCGGCACCGCGAATCTCGACATCGATATCGTCCGGCTCGATCAGCTTAGGTGGAAAAGTCCTGGTCGCACGGGCAGCAGTAACAGCAAGTTCGGCCCCGTTTTCGGCTGTAGCGGTGAAATTGCTGCCAACCGGCAAATAGAGACAGGTCGGCTTGCCATCGAACATGGTGCCTGGCCGGGTAACAGTCCATTCACCGTGCTCACTGGAAATTACAGCGCTACCGCGAAGGGGCACAATGCAGATCTCATCGAGCTCTGCGGAGTAGCTCCAACTGTCACCCGGTGCGATTTGCTCGATCGTCAACCCGACATAGGTCCAGTCGGCGCTTTCAGGCGTCACCTGCAAAACACGTCCACTCCCATCTGGAGTTGCGGATCGGATGATCATCTCGTCAGGATTGGGCATAGAGTACCTCCGTTGTCTGGAGCGAAATGGGTCGACCTTGCCGCAATGATTCCTCGGCCGCAACTGCGAGTTGAAGCGCTGCGCGACCGTCCTGCCCCGTCACCGTGACCTGCGTATCATCACGAACAGCAGTGAGGAACGCGATGATTTCCAGGCGGTATGCATCGTCGAATCGTTCCAGGAAGAAGTATTGATGATCTTCCGTGACCCCTGCCGATGTGTACCGACGCAGCGGCAAGTCGCGTGACTCGCCAACCATCAGGGCGCCAGCAGAACCAAATATCTCGGTTCGCACATCGTAGCCGAAGCCAGAACGTCGGCTGTTCTCAATGGAAGCCAGCGCACCTGATGGAAACCGAAGGGTAACGACACTGGTGTCCACATCGTTGGCTGCACGAATGTCATCGCTTACCAGGGCGCTGGCCATAGCGAAAATCTCGCACGGCTCCTCCCCCATCAACCAGCGAACCGAATCGAAATTGTGGATGGCCATATCCCGGTACAAACCACCGGACTGAGCCAAATAGCCCGCTGGCGGCGGCGCGGGATCGCGCATCACATCGTGAATCATCTCCAAAGTGCCAAGCTCGCCTCGTTCGATGGCCGCTTTGGCAGCAGCGTAGCCCGGATCAAATCTGCGTTGGAAACCAACCTGCAGGCGAACTCCGGCATTCGCCGCTGCGGACAGGACTCTTTCGGTTGATTCAAGATCGAGCGCGATTGGTTTCTCAGTGAAGATACTCTTGCCGTACCGCGAGGCCAGCTCGATGTACGGGGCATGGGTTTCGGTAGACGAGGCAAGGATGACCGCATCGACGGAGCGATTGGCAATCGCTTCCTCCGCATCTACCGTCCATGCAGGCACACCAAACGACGCCGCGGTATGCTCAGCCACATCCGGAAAACTGTCGGCAACAATCGCGAATTCACAAAGATCCCGCCGGGATGCAAGCGTGCGGGCGTGCACCCGGCCTATTCGTCCACACCCGATCAGGGCGACACGGGGCGGTGTGCTCATCGAGTTGTCACCGCGGTAAGTGCTAGAAGGTCTTGTGCGGCTTTGACGATGTGGTTGGGAGTGAGGCCGTATTTCTCCAGCATCGCGTCGTTCGGGCCAGATTCACCGAATGTGTCCTGAATCCCGATTCGGCGCATTCGCGTGGGGCGATGCTCGGCAAGCACCTCTGCGACCGCGCCACCGAGTCCCCCAATAATCGAGTGATCCTCTGCGCTCACGATCGCATTCGTGCGTTCAGCCAGGGCGACAATCGCATCCTGATCGATCGGTTTGAGCGTCGGAACATGAAGGACGGAGGCATCGATCCCGTTGGCGGCAAGGATATCGGCGGCGGCCAGTGCCCGAACCGTCTGCACGCCTGTACTCACGATACCGACATCGCCACCCGTGCGGAGCAGGACCGCCTTGCCGATTTCAAAGGCGTAGTCGTTGTCGAAGATGGCTGGGCTGGGATCGCGCGTCAACCGAATGTACGTCGGTCGGTCGTCGTTCATCATCGCTTCCATTGCCTGGCGGAGTTCAACCACATCTGCTGGAGCGAGTGTGACAACATGCGGCATGGCCCGAAAAATGGAGATATCCTCAACCGACTGATGGGTTTTGCCCGTTTTCCCGGTGAGAATGCCAGAATACGATCCGGCCATCTTTACGTTCAGTCCTGGTTGGGCGATCACCAACCGAATCTGATCGAGGGCGCGTTTGGCTAAAAAGGCGGCGAAGGTGCTGATCCATGGCACATAGCCCGTCGTCGCCAGGCCGGCGGCAACCCCCAGCATATTCTGCTCGGCGATCCCCATCTCGAAGAATCGGTCGGGGTGCGCGGTATGGAACATATCCGCCTTGGTGGAGTTCGCGAGGTCACCGTCAAGAACGACGAGATTGCTGTATTTACTCCCGAGATCGACCAGCCCCTGGCCCCATGCGTCCCGCATCGCGATTTCGTTTGTACTCATCATGATTCCTTCGGGTCAGCGAGCTCCAGCCCGGCTTTGTCCAGATCATCCTGGGTCGGCACCTGGGCGTGCCAGAGGTAGTTACCTTCCATGAACGAAACGCCTTTTCCCTTGACGGTTTTGGCGATGACACACGTTGGCCCGTCCGTGAAGGCGCGAACCTGCTTCCAGGTTGTCAGCAATGCGGCATGATCGTGACCATCAACTTCGATCACGTTCCAGCCGAATGCGCGGAACTTTGCCGCTGGATCGTCAATCGGCACGCTGCGCGTATGCCCGGAGGAATCCGGCCAGCCGAATTGGGGCAGGTCGTTGGCATCGACGATGGCAGTCAGGTTGTTAAGCTTGTATCGTGGCGCCACGAACGCGGCTTCCCACACCTGCCCTTCCTGCAACTCACCATCGCCCAGGATCACCCAGGTGTGAAAATCGCTGTTCTTCAGCCGAGCGCCGAGGGCCATGCCGATCCCTAC
>DJVD01000185.1:0-3153 GCA_002440805.1 Chloroflexi bacterium UBA6265 | reverse complement strand
GGATCAGACGGATCGATGCGAAGCTCAGCGAAATAGAGGGAAACCAGCAGGTCGGTCACCGAAAGCGGGCCACCAATGTGACCGGCTCCGGCGGTGTGAACTGATTCGAGAATGAGCCGCCTTGTTTGCCTCGACAACGCCTCCAGATCGGAAATCGATTTGGTCTCTCGCTGGAGACCAGTTGCTGCTACCATCTGCTACCTCCCACTAGTCTGTAGAACGTTTAGCGACTGCTGGATAAAGGCCAGGTTGGCTCGTGCGGCGGCGGTTGGATCTCCTGCACAGGTGTCCTGCTCAACCACGACCCAACCATCAAACTGGCTCTCTACCAGGATCGAAAGAATTCCCGCGATATTCGCTGCGCCGGCTCCAACCGGCGAGAACACAATTTCCCGCAGGGCTTCCAGGAATGTGAGCTTTCGGTCACGGGCATCAGCGACCGCAGCCGTATCGACATCCTTCAAATGTAAATACCCGATGTCGCGGATGTGATCGCGGATGAATCGAAATGGGATGCCGCCTCCGTAGGCGTAATGACCGGTATCGAAGCATAGGTTTGCGATTGACGTATCCAGATGCCGGAGCAATGCATCCAATTCGTGCGGTGCCTCGATCCATGAACCAACGTGGTTGTGATACCGCACACCAATGCCATGCTCACGTGCGATTCTGGCGACGGCATGGACGCCATCTGCGATCTGTTGATACGACGAGTTGTCCAAAGACGCTGATCCATCGGCGGGAACCCGTCCCGCCAATGCGATTCGGTGCGGCCGCAACGAGTCGGACACAATCAGGTTGGGGCATTCGATATCGGCCAGGAATTGCAGGGTGGGCCGTAGGTCGTCGTATGCAGAGGATTGGTCGCCCCGCTCCAGGAAATCAACCCATTGATAGCTGCCGGTAAGCACCATCTTTCGAGATTCGATTTCCTCTTGCACCGTCGCCACATCCGTGCCGAACAACCCATCGTATTCGGTTGCCCGGTAGCCCGCTTCGCGCATTCGGTCAAGAATTGTTGGGAACGGCGTCACAGGCCTCCAGTTGGAGAGGTCGTTGTTGTTCCAGTTCACCGGGCACGTTGCGATGGAAAGCTGCCAGTCGGATCCTTGACGTTCAATCATGTATTTTGTGCCCAGTCCACAACGGCGAGTAAGGATGGCTCCCCGAATCATACGAAGGGGCTTCCGACCCGTCAATTGGTTTGAGAGCTTCTTATTGCGTATGGGAATGTAAATGCCTGTGATGTCCGGCTTTCTGCCATCAAGGGGCCTGGCATGAATGCCGCTCTCATGCTTTCAATGTGCTGGTTGAACACATTGCCACAGATTGGGGATTACCAGGAGTGCCGGGCAGTCGACCGAGGTGATTGACAGCGGGCCCGATTTCAAAGCCGCCAAAGGTGGTCTTTGCAAGTACGCCCCTTGCAATTGCCGCGAGCGAAGCGCCGGCGTGATTCAAGCGATTGCCCAACGAAAGTAAGCACAGACGACTATTCAGAACATCGTGCTGGAGGCCCGATTTCCTGAGAGCGCCGTGTTCACCGAACCGCCTCGACACTTCTGGTTCATTCACCGCGAGTCACTATCGCGGCCTTAACCAGCCGTCGGGTGTGCACCCGAAGCTCGCTTTAGTCGATCGAGAAAGACGCCGATCTGGGCGCAGTGCTCGCGTTTGTGGCCATAGTACTGGTAAGCAATCAGGTCATCGAGACTGTATTCCGGCCCATACCACGGGATGGTGCCAACTTCTCGCCACGTGTCCTCTGGAATACGTGAGGCAAAGTCGGCAACACGGTCGTACGCCCGGCTGTATTCCGCAAGCGACTCCGCGCCGGTCTGTGCCTGTCGCAACCCGACCTGAGCGTCATTGAAATCGGCACTCGAGGCGAAGAACTCGTCCAGTGTTGGCGTCGACGTTTCACCTGTGAACGTCGACAGGATGTCTCCCAGGGCAAGCTCATACGAAGCAAGGTGGGCGAGCAGATCCCGGGTTGACCATACGCCGCACACGCCACCGTCTAGCCAGTTCGTCTCTGGCACGTGCTCGACGGTATCGAGCACCGTGCCGTGACCGTATCGCAGCACATCGAGTGCATTCATGCGATGCTCCTCACGATTGAACTGAGAAGACGATCTCCCCGTCATGCCATTCCGGTTCCCGCTCCAGCAAGTCGAGCATGCTGAGGTACCGGGTATGCTGTTCCGGGCTTTCGGCGTTTTTGTGATACGACTCTTTGCTATCGAATCCCACGACCAAATAGAGGTCCTGGGGATCGTCATCCATGCGGTAAACGTATTGGAACGCGATGCCTTCTATTTCCGTTTGCTCCTCACGGCTAAGACGTTCCAGCTCGTTTTCCATGCCGGGTTTCACCCGTAACTTTGCGATGGTTCCGTACATGTGGCACTCCTCTGCTCTTTGCGACGACACAAAACCAAACTCAGAAAGCGCTCTGCGAATGAGGGAACTCCATGACCGCAACGCGGAGACTATTCCCCTGGAATCGAGGATGCATCGAGACAAAACAACCTCAAGTGCAGCAAATATCCCCTGAGTTGGGGATGATGGGTTCGAGGAAGTGCTGCACCGGGCGAAGGTTTATCCGAAGTAGCCACATTATATCTGGGTGTGGGTTTATGTCAAGCACAAGATCGCACGGGGGAGTGGTACAGCTTAACCTCCCGAAGGCTTTAAACGACTTCTCCGCTCGCCTCAGTCGCTGCCAAACTCCAGTTCCGCAGCGAGTTTCATCACATCGGCCAAGGGCAATTCTCGACCCATGTACCTCGCCCCCTCGAATTCTTCTGCCGAGCCAAAAGCGGCTTCCGTGGCGTTCAGGTGGCGTTGATAGGCGGCAAGCTCGGCGGGCTTGAGGGCTATCTCCAGTGTCTCCCGCAGTGCCTCAGCCGCACCCAGGAACTGCGCGCCTGTTTCCGGATGGGCCCGTGCGGTCGCCGCACCAGCCAGTGCTTCGAGGCACCACGCCATACCCAGGCGATCGCCGACCTGCTGGTAGAGACGGAGTGCGCCAACCAGCGGCTCGATTGCGGCAAGATCGTACTCGTGATGCTTGATCAGCGACCCAAGGATAAAGAGCGCGGTTGCTTCCGAGCGTTTGTCGCCGACTTCTCGGGAAACATCGAGTCCTTC
>DJVD01000214.1 GCA_002440805.1 Chloroflexi bacterium UBA6265 | reverse complement strand
TGGAGGTGGCCGACCGCGTGGTCGTGCTCAATAAGGGCGGCATCGAGCAGATCGGCACGCCCGACGAGGTTTACGACCAGCCGGCGACGCCGTTCGTGTACCAGTTTCTCGGCAATGTGAATCTCTTCCACAGCCGCGTGCATGACGGTTTTGCGAAGATTGGCGAGCTTGAGGTGGCAGTGGATGGTCACGAGGATACGCAGAATGCCGCCGCGCTCGCCTATGTGCGGCCGCACGACATCGAAATCCGCCGCACGCCGGAAAATGGCTCGACCTTCGCTGCCACGGTCGTGCACATCCATGCCATCGGGCCCATCGTCCGGCTGGAACTGGCCCGGGCGGAGGCCACGGAGTATGTCGAGGCCGAACTGACGCGCGAACGCTTCCGCGAACTGGCGCTGAAGGAAGGCGAGCAGATATTCGTGAAGCCGCGCGGTTTGCGGGTGTTTATCGACCCAAGTCCGGCAGCGGCATAAGCGCCCGATACCCGCCTGTTTGCGCTCGCGGCCAGCCCTGTCATGCTGGCCGCGCTGTAATAACCCTGCTAAAACTCAGACCTTAAGCATCTGGTTTCACGTTAAAATCGTTTCCAGTTCCAACTGGGAGGCCTACTCTTTCGAGGCCAATTGTTTTAATGCTGAGATCGTTTTCCACTGCCGCTTTTCTCACGCTGGTTTCGGCATATGCCGCTCTATGCCCGGCAATCGCGCAGGCGGACAAGAGTCCAGCACAGCGGGGGGCAAGCGCTTCCACGCTGCAATTGACCGTCGAGGAACAAGCCTGGATTAAAAACCATCCGGTGATCACCGTCGCAGCCAATCACGGTTGGGAGCCGATCAGCTTTCTCTCCGAGAGCAAGGAAATTCGCGGCATTTCAATCGATTACCTGAAGCGCCTGGAATCGATACTCGGGATCAAATTCCAACTGGTGCGCTCGGTGGAGAACCCCGCCATCGAAAAAGCCGATGTGATCGCGGCAACCGCCAATCTGAATACGCTGAAGCACTCCCGTTTCACACCGCTGAAGTCGCCCTACATCCGGACACCCTTTGTCATTTTTACACGCAAGGATTCCGAGGATATCCATCAACTGGCTGACCTTAAAGGCAAAAAAGTCGTCGTATTCAAGACCGGCCTCGCGGCAGAGATGCTGGCAAAGGATTATCCCGATATCCAGCTGTACAAGGCGGACATCGCCGAAGAGGCCCTGAGCGCGCTAACATCCGGCGTCGTGGATGCCTATATCGGCAACCTCCTGATTGTGACCCATGTTGCCCGCGACCAGGGGTTCGGCAACATCAAGGCCGTGGGCCATACTCCTTACGAAGCCCCCATATACATGGCGGTGCGCAACGATTGGCCCGAACTCGCCTCCATTTTGCAGAAGAGCCTGAACACCTTATCCGGAACGGAGACACAGGCCATCCTCCATAACTGGGAAGGCATTACCTACGAACGCCAGACCGATTTTTACTACCTGATCGCGATCGGAGGAACGGTGCTTGCCATCCTCGCAAGCCTTGCCTTCTGGAACTGGCAAATACATAGTCGCGAGCGCCGCCGTTCCGCCCGCCGCGAACGCACGCGCAACCAGGTGCTGGAACTGCTTTCGCACAATGCGCCCCTGCCGGAAATTCTGCATTCCATCGTCAAAACCATTGAGGAGGAAAACAGCGACATGCTGTGCAGCATCCTGCTCATGGACAGCACCGGCAAGCATCTGCTGACCGGCGCCGCGCCCCGGCTGCCCAACTTTTACAATGCCGCGATTCATGGTGTCGCCATCGGCAACGGGGTAGGTTCCTGCGGTACAGCCGCGTTTACCGGCGAGCGCGTGATCGTCGAGGATATCGAGACCCATCCCTATTGGGAAGGATACAAGGAACTGGCAACCCGGGCCGGACTGAAATCCTGCTGGTCGGAGCCGATCAAGAACGCTTCCGGCAAGGTACTGGGCACTTTCGCGATCTACCATCAGCACCCGCAGGCCCCCAGCCAAGAAGACATTCGGGTCATCGATCAGGCCGCGGGCCTGGCAGGGCTCGCCATCGACCAGAGCCGGGTCAACGAAGAGCTGCAGTTGGCGCTGCTCGTTTACCAGAACAGCAGCGAGGCGATGATGGTCACCGATGCCAACGGCACCATCCTGACCATCAACGCTGCATTCGCGCGCCTGACGGGTTGCACCCAGGAAGAAGTCATTGGCAAAAATCCGCAGACTTTCGACGAAGGCAACGGCCATGCGTTCTATCACACGATCTGGCAGGAAATCGGCGATAGCGGCCATTGGGAAGGCGAAATCGTCGACCGTCGCAAGAATGGCGAAACCTTTACCAAATGGCTGACCATCAACACCATTTTCAATGAGGACAGGACGGTGCATCGCCGCGTGGTGCTGTTCTACGATATCACCGAAAAGAAAAAGACCGAGGAGCTGATCTGGCAGCAAGCCAACTTCGATCCGCTGACCGGCCTGCCGAATCGCCGCATGTTCCATGACCGGCTCGATCAGGACGTGAAGAAAGCGCACCGGGCCGATGAGCCGCTGGCCTTGCTGTTTCTTGACCTCGACCGCTTCAAGGAGGTCAACGACACACTCGGTCACGGCATGGGCGACCTGTTGCTGAAAGAAGCGGCAACCCGGCTGGTGAACTGCGTGCGCGAATCGGATACGGTGGCACGGCTGGGCGGCGACGAGTTTACCGTCATCCTGGGCGAACTCGACGATCCGGGCTGCGTGGAGCGCGTCGTGCAGGATATCCTGCAAAAACTATCGGAGCCCTTTCAACTGGGCGAAGAGATGACCTATGTGACCACCAGCATCGGCATCACGCTGTACCCCGACGACGCCACCGAAATCGATACCCTGCTCAAGAATGCCGACCAGGCAATGTACTCCGCGAAACAAGCAGGCCGCAATCGCTGCAGTTATTTCACGCAATCCATGCAGGAAGCGGCCCAGACCCGCATGCGCCTCGCCAACGACTTGCGTGTCGCCCTGGCCCGCGACCAGTTCCGTGTCTACTACCAGCCGATTGTGGAGCTGGCCACCGGCACAATACACAAAGCCGAAGCGCTGATCCGCTGGCAACACCCCAAATACGGCCTGGTCAGCCCGGCCCAATTCATTCCCGTTGCGGAAGAAACCGGCCTCATCGTCGAAATCGGCGATTTCGTTTTTCACGAAGCCGCGCGCCAATGCCAGATATGGAGGGCCTCCAGCCACCCCGCATTCCAGGTCAGCATCAACAAGTCACCGGTGCAATTCCGCAACGAGCGCGCCCGGCAAAGCTGGGGCGACCAGCTAAAAGCCTTGAACCTGCCCGGTCAGAGCATCGCCGTGGAAATCACCGAGGGTTTGCTGATGGACGCCAACACCCTCATTACCGACAAGCTGCTGCAATTTCGCGACGCGGGCATCCAGGTATCGCTGGATGACTTCGGCACCGGCT
>DJVD01000081.1 GCA_002440805.1 Chloroflexi bacterium UBA6265 | reverse complement strand
TGGCCGGGAGCATGCTCCCGGCCACTTCTCTCTCCATTAGTCAGGGGCAAGCAGGCCGTATGAGCCGTCCTTGCGTCGGTATAACACGGTGAAGGTCTCGTCCTCTTCATTCTTGAAGAAGAAGAAATCGTGCCCAACCAGCTCCATTTGCTCGATAGCCGTTTCGACGCCCATCGGATCCATGTGGAAGGTCTTGGTGCGGGCAATCTTGCCGATAAGATCCCGATCTGGTTGAGCGGCCACATCGACCTCCGAGTCTTCCAGTGGTGAAATCGCTTCAACCAATTCATTCAGGGGTTTGCCACCGCGCTTGTGCTTGCGGTCGTTGAAGCGACGAACCTGCCCGATCAGCTTGTCCACAGCGAGGTCGATGGCCCGGGCGATTTCCGGTGCTTCGGCCTCAGATCGCAGCACGTGTTTGCCAGTTTGCAGGGTGATCTGGGCCGTCGACGTTTCAGCGCCTGTCCGGGTTGTCTCGGTGCGAAGTTCCAGTTGGGATTCGACCACATGACCAACCAGTCGGTCGAGCTTGGACATCCTCTTGTCGATAAACTCCCGCAGGCCATCGGTAACCTTTACCCCATTGGCGCGAATGTTCAGTTCCACGGGAGCCTCCCTTACACAATGCCGCCGTAGCAGCCCGATCGCGTAGTGCTCGTGGGCCGCAGCCCAATGGCGTTTAGCCATCCTGGCTCGTAAACGAACCCGGCGATGGCGCCCATGGAGGGACTCGAACCCCCGACGCTCGCCTTAGGACGGCGACGCTCTATCCACTGAGCTACACGGGCAGATACCGATGATATCTACCCAGATTGTACCGCAGTTCAACGGCGGACAAGGGCCAGAAGCGGGTGTGTATACAGACGCATAACTGTAATGCTCTCCGCCTGTGGGCCGATTTCACATCCCTAAGGGCCGTGGGGATTATCTCCACAAATGATCCGTTTTTTGTAGGGAGAACAGATAGGCTTAACGTCTATCCGTTTACAAATCGTCTACTGATATGATTTTGTAACTCAGAATCGAAGTTTGTATGTTGCTATCGTTGTAACAATCCACCATCATGGAGGGGCGTTACATATCCGTGTTAGAAGCCTTGTTCAGCGTTTGAGTCGTTCGTCAGAAAAAAGGAGTGCGTCGATGGGAAGCGAAATCAACGATTTAACTGGCCACCAGATGAATCGCCGCAAGGTTGTCGCTGGAATCGGAGCGGCTGCTACAGTGCCTGCCGTCGCTGCGATGGTAGGCGTGCAAAATCGATCGGCGGTTGCCCGCCAGGATGATTTGCCAGATGAAGTCAATAAAATCATCACTGAGCGCGAGCTGAGCCCCGAAGATGTTACCGCCGCCCTGGAAACATACATGCCGTCCGGCAAGATGGACGATTACATGATGTTCGCTTCCTCTGGCCATGCGGGGATGGTGTACGCCATTGGCGTCCCATCGATGCGCAACTATAAGAGCATCGCGGTTTTTACACCTGAGCCGTGGCAGGGCTATGGTTTCAGTGAGGAAACAAAAGCCGTATTAGCCCAGGGATCGATCAACGGCAAAGTGATGCACCATGGTGATACGCACCATCCGGCACTTTCCGAAACGGATGGCAAGTACGACGGCAAATTCCTCTTCATCAACGAAAAGGCGCACGGCCGCATCGGCGTAGTTGATCTTTCCGACTTCTCCACCAAGCAGATCGTGAAGAACCCTCTGCTCGTATCTGAACACGGCGGCTGCTTCGTTACCCCCAACACCGAATACGTGCTGGAGGCTGATCAATATCCTGGCGTACTCGGAATCGGCAACTATGCCCCCATCAGTGAGTTCAAGGAAAAATATCGCGGCCTCTGCGTACTGTGGAAGTTCGACCGCGACGCTGGCAGGCTGGTGCTCGAGGAATCGTTTGGTATCGAGACACCTCCGTATGGCCATGATCTCGGGGACGCCGGTAAAGGGGCCTGCGAGGGCTATGCCTTCTGGAACAGCTTTAACAGCGAAATGGCGACCGGCGGCAATATGGATGGCAATCCGCCGCTCGAAGTGGGCGCCAGCCAAAATGATATGGATTACCTGTTCATTGTCGATTGGAAGAAGGCCGAACAGGCTGTTGCCGATGGCAAATTTGAGGACATGAACGGCTTCCGCGTGATCCGGATGGATGTGGCCGTGGCCGAGGGCCTGATGTACATGGTGCCGGAGCCGAAGAGCCCGCACGGTGTGGACGTCACGCCAGACGGCAATTTCCTGGTTATATCTGGCAAGCTCGACCCGCACGTCACCGTCTTCAGCTGGGAAAAGATTAAAGCCACGATCGATGCCGGGGAACATGATGCCGACGAGTTCGGCGTGCCGATCCTGGGCTACGAGGACTGCCTCGAAACCCAGGTCGAACTCGGCCTTGGCCCGCTACACACGCAGTACGACAACAAGGGCTTTGCCTACACGAGTCTCTTCCTCGATAGCGCCGTGGCCAAGTGGACCGTCGGCAAAGCAGGGGATGCAGAATCGTGGAAGCTGGTTGAAAAGCTGCCCGTGCACTACAACGTTGGACATATTTGCGCCGCCGGTGGCGACACAATGGAGCCCAACGGCGATTACCTGGTAGCGCTGAACAAGTGGTCGCTCGACCGTTTCCCGCCGGTGGGACCGCTGCTGCCGCAGAACCTGCAGCTCATTGATATCCGCGAAGGGAAACCGTATCGCCCGCTATACGACATGCCGCTGGCCTACGGTGAACCGCACTACGCCCAGATGATTGCGATGGACGTGCTGAAGACGATCGATGTCTATCCGCAAGAAGATGACAAAGTGGGTTGGGATCCGATTGCTAACGATTGGCATCCAGAAGGCCGCATGAAGGGCGAGGAAAGCATCGAGATCAATGGGAATGACGTTGTCATCCATATGACCGTCATGCGCAGCCACTTCCAGCCCGATATCATCGAAGTGCCTGAGGGCGCCAACGTGACGATGTACATCACGAACATCGAGAACGCCAAGGATGCTACGCACGGCTTCGTGCTGGGTGGCCAGGACATCAGTCTTAGCCTTGAAGCAGGCGAAACCGAAACCGTGAAGTTTGTGGCGGAAACAGCCGGTGTATACCCGTACTACTGCACCGAGTTCTGCTCGGCACTCCACATCGAGATGGCCGGGTACTTCCTTGTGAAGCCGGCCGACGCCTAGTTCCGTGTGGTCCCCAAGGGAGAGGTCGTGCAGACGACCTCTCCCTGACCTGCGTCAGGCTATGCCAACGTCAAGGACGGTAACCGTCATGCAAACCACCCCACTTGAAACCGAATCCAACGATGCGCTGATCACCAGCGAACAGAGCCCACCCCAATCGGCTCGGGCAACCTCACGCAGGCGTCTTGCGGTAACTCGCGTGCAGATCCTGATACTCGTTGGCACGCTCATCTTTGCCGTATCGCATTTTTTCCTCTGGTGGGAGCTCCGCCTGAATGCACCCCAATTTCCTGGCGGCCTGTTTATCCAGGCAACGTCCTATGAGATTCAGGACAGCCCCAAGACTCCATTTGACGATATAGACCAGGTGGACGGACTCAATCACTACATTGGCATGATGTCGCTCGGTGACGCCGCCAAGTTCGAGATGTCCATAGCCATTCCGGCAATCGTGATCTTCATCGCTATGGGTATCGCCGCCGCATTCTGGAGGAACCGACGGGCTCCACTCCTCACCATTCCGATCGTGCTCTATCCGTTGATTTACTTCGTCGACTTAACCTACTGGCTCTGGTATGCCGGCCATCACCTCGATGACATGGCGGCCATTACCATTGATCCTTTTACCCCGAGAGTGTTTGGCACCGGCGTGATTGCGCAATTCAGCACCGACGCTATCTTCCGCGAAGGCTGGTACCTGGCGATTGTGGCGGGCATACTGTGCATTATTGCCATTGTCCTCAGCGCCAAACGGGGTAAACACGCGTGAATTTTGGTCGACGGTTTTTTGCCACAATTCTTGCAGTAGCTATTGTTACAGCAAGCATGCTTACCGGGGTGGTGGATACATCTGGCATACAAGCAAACAGGGCTCAGGACCAGGCCATGACGCCGGTAGAGGTGGATCCGGTTCCAGGGGATGCGATCCGGGTCTGCCAGGACTGCGAGGCGAATGACCTCCAGGCCACGATCGATGCGGCGCCCGAGGGCGCCGTTATCGTCGTTGAGGGTGGATCGTGGCCGCCCCTTTCCATCATCAAACCAGTGCGACTGGTTGGCCAGCAGTGGCCGCTGATTGATGCGAAGGATGAAGGCACCGGTATTACCATTGCCGCCAACGACGTCTCGATTGAGGGATTCGACATCCGCAACAGTGGCCGTTCGTTTGACAAGGAAGACAGCGGCATCTATTTCGAAGGCGAACGCACCAAGGTGCTCAACAATCGCCTGACAGAGATCCTCTTCGGCGTTAATGGCGCCACCGGCCATGATAGCGTTATCGCCGGAAACTATATTGAGGGCCAAACCGGGATTTCCGAGGGACTTCGTGGCGATGGTATTAAGGTGTGGTACAGCCATCGTGTGCAGATCTATAACAACCACGTCACCAAATCCCGCGATTTACTCGTGTGGTACTCCAACGAAAGTCGGGTCTACGCCAACCTGGTGACCGATAGCCGCTACGGTTTTCATTTCATGAATAGCGACGATGGCGAAGCTGCCGGCAACCAGATGGTGAACAACTCTGTCGGCATTTACATCATGTATGGCAAGCGATTCACGATTAAAGACAACCTCCTGCAGAACAGCCGGGGGCCATCTGGACACGGCATTGGGCTTAAAGAAGTTGACGGTTTTGAGGTCACTGGCAATGTGATCTATAACAATCGGATTGGTATTTATAACGACAACTCGCCATTTTCAATGAACACCTACGGCATCTTTCATGACAACCTGATTGCGTATAACGACAGCGGTATCGGAATTTTGCCGTCGGCGCGAGCCAACATCTATTACCAAAACAGTTTTGTCGAGAACCTTGAGCACGTGGTTGTCCTTGGCGAGGGTGCATTAAGTGAGCAAAATACGTGGAGTCAGAATGGGTTAGGAAACTACTGGAGCGATTACACCGGCTACGATGCTGATGCAGATGGTATCGGAGATCTGCCATTCCGGAGCGCTGCGATGACTGAGCAACTCCGTCGGTCACATCCGCAGTTGCAACTGTTCCGCTTCAGTTTGGCGGAAACAGCGGTTGATTTTGCGGCCGAGGCTATGCCTCTGTTCAAAACCGACGCCTTGCTTGAAGATGCTTATCCGTTGGTGAAACCGGTGTTACCTCAGAATGCACCCGATGTGTGGCAGGAGAATACAATCAATCGTACATCCGTGGTATCGATTTCACTCATTGTCGGAGTTGCAGCCAGCATGTGGTGGGCCACCAAACCTGTTCGCGCCGCTTCCAAACAAATGGAGGCGGCATGAACCCATCGCAGCCCGAACCGCGGATGCAGTTCACGAACGTAACCAAACGTTTCGGGAAGTTCACTGCACTTGATAACGTCAGCTTTGACGTCCCGGCCGGAGACTCTGTGGCACTGTGGGGATCGAATGGGGCGGGCAAGACCACCCTCATCCGNNTGCCTGTTGGGAGTCACCAGCTTTGAGGGCGACGTTCTGGTAGAAGGTGTCAGTAGCAAGCGCTTTGGCAAGGCTGTGCGCAAGAAGATCGGCTACGTTCCGCAGGTAATGCCGTTCTTCGATCTTCCCGTGGGGGAGATGGTGCTGCTCATCACACGACTCCGTGCGGTTGAACCGGCCGAAGGGGTTCGTTTGTTGAAGAAATTCGACTTGTTCGAGACGCGAACCAAACAGGTTCGCAGTCTTTCGGGCGGAATGCGCCAAAAACTTGCCCTTACCCTGGCGCTCCTGGGCGATCCGCACTTCCTCGTGCTTGACGAACCGACAGCAAACCTGGATGCCGCCACCCAGAAAGAACTGATTACCATGCTCAACGATCTCAAGCAGGAGGGGAGAACGCTGTTGTTTACCTCCCACCGCTGGAGTGAAGTCCGCGCCCTGGCGGATTCAGTTGTCCACCTTGAAAAAGGTAAAGTGGTGGAACACGATACGGTATCCCGCCTCGCTCCCGACAAGGATCAGGTAAGCATTCGCTTCGAGTTTGCGCCCGCAACGATGCTATCGGCTGTGACCTTTCTGCGATCAGAGGGGTACGTGCCGCATGTGAACAGCAGCCACGTATTGATTTCGGTTCAGAATCGCGCCAAAATGGACGTCTTTTCGACGTTGGCTCAAAACGGGATATCTCCACTGAATTTTGATGTAGAGGTGGAGGAATGAACGTTGGTGCAGTTGCCACCCTTACACAGCGCGAGTTACTGGATGCGTTGAGGAACAAATGGTTCCTGGTTTATTCAGGGGCGTTTGTGGTGCTTTGCTTCGGGCTGGCATTGATGATTGTCGATAGTGCCGGTTATTCAGGTATTAGCGGCTTTGGTCGTACCGCCGCCGGCCTCATCAATCTTGTGCTGTTCCTTGCACCTCTCATGGGCCTTACACTCGGGGCCCAGGCGCTGTCGTCGGGACGCGAGCAGGGCACCCTGGCGTACCTGCTGGCCCAGCCGGTGAGTTTTCTCGAGCTGTTCGTCTCCAAGTTTATCGGGTTGGCCACTGCGATCGCCGGTGCCATCATTATCGGCTTCTCGCTCTCCTCGCTGGCCATTGCCTACTGGAGTGGTAGCGGTGGGGTAGAAGTGTTCCTCAAGCTCCTGCCCCTTACATTGCTGCTCGCCTGGACAACCCTCGCTATCGGCCTGGTGGTGTCCGCCCAGTCCGATCGTACCGTGACCGCACTTGGCATTTCGGTGGTGGTTTGGCTCTGCCTTGTCCTCATCGGTAACCTCGGATTGATGGGGACATCGGTGGTGGTTGGCATGTCGGCAACCACATTGCTCGCATTTACCCTGGTGAACCCGCTGGAGGCATTCCGAATCGCGGCGATTTATGAAATCCGCGGGTCGCTGGAAATGCTTGGGCCCTCTGGGCTGGTTGCGCGAGATCGCCTAGGCGACTCAGTGACATTGGTGCTCGTGCTCGTAATGATCGCATGGCTGATCGTGGGATTGACAGTGGCCTATTTGCTCGCCAAGCGGAAGGAACTTCAGTGAGACTCTCCCGGCTGATTTCGCTCTTGACGCTGGTTGCGGTGTTGGTATCAGGATGTGGGAGTGAGGAGCAATC
>DJVD01000079.1 GCA_002440805.1 Chloroflexi bacterium UBA6265 | reverse complement strand
ACGCGACCATCGATCGTGATCTGGCCGTTGTCCTCATACACCTGCTCGGGATCGGAATACCCCTCGTTGATGGCGATGCCTGCTGTGATCGTCTTGAATGTGGAACCGGGCGTGTACACCCCAAGGTTTGCGCGTGAAACAAATGGGCGACCGGCGTCGTCACTGGAAAGTGTGCTCCAGTAGGCATCGGCTGCAGTTGGATCATCCACCACAAACAGCGTGTTTGGATTCACCGTTGGCCGACTGGCCAAGACCAGTGTCTCGCCAGTCTGGATATCGATCACCACGACCGCGCCGTTGTTGCTGCCAAGCGAGTTGTANNGTGTTCTCGATTGGATTCGTGCCGGTCTGTCCGCTGAGCTCCTGCTCATAGGTCGCTTCGATCCCGGTACTGCCATAACGATTCGGACTGTAATACCCGGTAACGGAGTAGGCGGATTCCACCGGCCATTGGCGATAGTAGATGCCATCCTGCAACGTGGTATCGGCCAACACTACGCCGTTGCGATCGAGGATTTTTCCCCGCTGCACGGTGAGTTGCTGCTGGTACAGGCGAGGATTGCTGATCACCTCACCGTTGCTATCTGCTTCGGTACGGTAATAAATCGATTCCTGTTGAACCACCTGTATTCGGACCAGTTGCGCCGAGAGCAGGATAAACACGCTCGCCAGGAGCAACGTGCTGCGGATAAGGCCCCGGTTGAACACCGGCATGGATGCGGGCAAGGCAATGCGGGTGCCGAAAAAGAGGCATATCAGTGCGCCACCCAGAAGCGAGAGCCAGCGGGCATCGGAAAGTTCTTCGCCGATGAAAAGCCCAAATCCGATCAGGCCGAACGCGCCGAGCAGGAATAATGTTCTAAGAAAAGGGTGCATACCTGGCTCCTGCTACACGCGCTTCGGTCGGCTGGAGAAGAACAGGATCAACCCCACCACGCCGAGATTGGTCACCAGCGAACTGCCGCCATAGGAAACAAATGGCAATGTGATGCCTGTGAGGGGAATCAGCCGCGTGACACCTCCCACAATAATCAATGTTTGAATGCCCAGACTGGCTGCGAGCCCACCCACGGCGAGTTGCACAAATCCTTCCTGGGCGCGCATGGCGATGATGAACGATCGCAGCACCCAACTGAAGAACAGTGCCAGCACGGCCAGTGAGCCGAGCAGCCCGAGTTCCTCACCAAGTGCACTAAAGATGTAATCAGTTTGCACTTGCGAGATGAATGCGGGGTGGCCTTGCCCGAGTCCCGTACCCATGATGCCGCCGGCGGAAAGAGCGTAATCGCTTTGCACGGGCTGATAACCAAACCCATACGGATCCCAGAATGGATCCAGCCAATTGTTTACCCGTATCTCGATACGGCTGAAGAATGTCCAGGCCAACCAACACGCTGCCAGGAACGAACCGCCGGCGACGGAAATGTAGAGTCGACTGCCGGTGGCAAGGTAGAGCATGACGACGAAGATGCCGAAGAAGAGCAGGGCCGGGCCAAGGTCATTGAGCACAACAAGCAGGATCAACGATGCTCCCCACATCACGCCCATTGGCAGCAGGTAGGGGATAGGGGGGAGGCGCACCCTGCCCACCATCCACGGTTCCGTCAGCAAATCGCGCTTTTCGTCGAGATACGCCGCCAGGAAAATCACGAGGGTAATCTTGGAGATCTCCGAGGGTTGAATCTGGATCGGTCCGAGCTGAATCCATAGTCGCGCCCCGCCCACTTCCGTGCCGATGAACATCGTCACTGCCTGCAGGGCCAGGGTCCCGATCAACCACAGGTATTTGTAGCGGGGAAGCCACTGCATGACCTTGAGTGGTCCACTGAGCATCACCACCAGCCACATCGCCAGGAGACCAACTCCGAGGTACAGCAGGTGGCGTCCCGAGAGAAACCCCATGTTTTCGTCAATGGCGACCAAATCGGGTGTGAGGCGCTGGATCATCAGCATGCCAAGCATCGCCAGCGTGGCGGTGATGGGGAAAAGCACCTGATCTCCTCGGAACCCCCGCAGGCTGAAGGTGATGTTCACCACCACCATGGCCAATGCTGCCGCCAGCCCGACGGAGACATCGCGCCATGTCCATTCAACCTCGCCCTTGTCCACCAGGAAAATGGTGAGCGAGCCGATGAAGGTGATCGCGGCTGTGATCAGGAGCAGGTTGAATTCAGTGAGCCGGAGGGCGGGACGGTATCGTTTCATGGATTAGCTCGCATCGCCCGGTGCGCTGAGGATGAGGTCGAAACCCGACTTTAGCGAGGCGGGAATATGGTGCGTCACGATGGCGCTGGCGGTGCCTGCAGCGCAATCGCAGGCCGGCAAGTCGTGTACCGCCAGACCTCGGACAACATGACGAGCGGTTTCAGCGTTTTCCGCCAGTACGCGCTGAATCGTCTCCAGGGTCACATCCTCTTCCTCTTCATGCCACACGTCGAAATCCGTCACCATCGCCAGGGATGCGTAGCACATGCCTGCTTCACGCGCGAGACGCGCTTCGGGCATGGCGGTCATGCCGATAATATCCGCTCCAAATTGACGGTAGAGGTTACTCTCTGCGCGCGTGCTGAACTGCGGTCCTTCAATGCAGATGTATGTGCCACCATCTTCGACGAGGTCATGCCAGGTGCGGGCATGATGGACGATTGCCGATCGCAGGTGAGGGCAAAACGGATCGGCCATGCCCACATGGGCAACGACTCCGCCTTCAAAGAAGGTGCGAGCCCGCTGACCGGAGGTGTGATCGATTATCTGGTCCGGGATCACTGCGGAGCGTGGCGGCATACCGATATTGAGGCTGCCGACGGCATTGACTGCGAGAATGCGATCAACGCCAACTTGCTTCAACGCGGCGATGTTGGCACGATAGGGCACTTCGGATGGATTGTAGATATGGCCAATACCATGTCGGGCCAGGAAAGCTACCTTGTGTGACCCGTGCAGGGTGCCGATGACGATAGGCGAACTCGGGTTGCCCCAGGGGGAGTCGATCACCACCTGGTCAATATCAGTTAATTCGGGCAGGTCATACAGACCGGTTCCGCCGATAACGCCTAACATCGAAGCCCGTCTCCCGCATGCTCAGCTACGCCGAATCGCGTGCATTGGTACATGGTACCGTTTGCGAGCCAACCGAGGCAGGTACTGGCCTCAAACCCCTGTCATCGTGGTATACTCTCCCGGTAAGCCCTTCGCCACGGGCGTTTTTATGTGTCCTGAAATCAATATTGGTCATTCTATCGACCATAAGGAGAACCCGCCGCATGGCGTTGCAACTCGAACAAAAGACAGAAATTATTGAGTCCACGCGCAAGCACGATACCGATACCGGATCGACTGAAGTGCAGATCGCGATTTTGACCCAGCGCATCCTGGATCTCACCGACCACCTTCGCAGCAATCGGCAGGATAACCATTCCCGCCGTGGCTTGTTGCAGATGGTTGGTCGCCGACGTCGGCTTCTTGCCTACCTGCAGAAGAACGATATCGAGAGCTACCGCGCAACCATCGCTCGCCACGGCCTGCGCAAGTAGGTTGATGAGTACGGTACGCACAGGTAATTACGCTTTCTACAGCCGAACCCGCGTATCGGTGACATGATGATGAGTGAAAGCCCGGGGCCAATGCTCTGGGCTTTTGCATACCGAAAAGAAGGGAGGTTCCAGCAGGGAGTTGACCGGCAAGACCGGGAGGTATTGGAGCAGCGGGTTTCAAGAGCAGGGTCCCGTTGCTCCAGTTCCTCTGGTCTCCTGCAGGCAAACGGATTGGTTTAGACGACGTGCGGAAAGGCCGCGCGTGCACACGATGGAGACAAGAATGTCACTTCCCGAACACGTTCAACAGAAAATCACAGTGGTAAGCACTGAAATTAACGGCCGCACCCTCACCCTTGAAACCGGCCGACTCGCCGGCCTCGCAATGGGCGCAGTAACCGTTCGCTATGGAGATTCTATGGTGCTCAGCACCGTGGTGGGCGAACGCGAAGCCAAGGAAGACATGCCGTTCTTCCCACTCACTGTGGATTACGAAGAGCGCATGTACTCGGCCGGCAAGATCCCCGGCGGTTTCCCGAAGCGCGAAGGTCGCCCAACAGAGGCTGCCACACTCGCTGCCCGACTCACCGATCGCCCGCTGCGACCTTTGTTCCCCAAGGGATACAAGGCTGAAGTCCAGGTAATGACCACTGTCCTGAGCGCCGATCAGGAGAACGATGCGGACATCCTCTCCATCATTGGTGCATCTGCGGCGTTGTCGATCTCGCCAATTCCATTTGACGGACCCGTAGCCGCCGTCCGCATGGGCATGATCAGCGACGAGTTCGTCATTAATCCCACTTTCACCCAGCGTGAAGAGGGCGACCTCGATATGGTGATCGCTGGTACCGACGATGCCATCATGATGGTTGAAGGCGAAGCAAAAGAAATCGACGAAGAGCGCATGGTCCAGGCTATCGAGCAGGCCCATGAGGTGATTCGAACGATCGTGGAACTGCAGCGCGAGCTCGTTGCCAGGGTTGGCAAGGAGAAGTGGCCGTTCGTGAGCCCGCAGCGCGACGAGAATCTCTTCGCCGCGGTGAATGAGGTTATCGGCGGCCGCCTGCGCGAGGTTGTGCGCAACCCGGACAAGGTTGTACGCCTCGAAGGAACCGGCGAACTTCAGAAGGAAGTTGTCGCCCGGTTGTCAGAGGGCGATGATGCTCGCTTTACCGCCAACCAGGTGAACAGCACGTACGAGGCTTTGCTCAAGGACGAAGTGCGCCGCGGTATCCTCGAAGAAGGCGTCCGACCAGATGGCCGCACCCTGAATGAGATCCGCGAAATCTGGAGTGAGGTTGGTTACCTGCCACGCGCTCACGGTTCCGCCATTTTCACCCGTGGTCAGACACAGGTCGTTACGGTTGCGGCGCTCGGTAGCGTCGCCGAAGAGCAACGTCTCGATTCGATCACGCCGGCAACC
>DJVD01000092.1 GCA_002440805.1 Chloroflexi bacterium UBA6265 | reverse complement strand
CAAGGTGGTGCCCGGCAATGCCGACAAGAGCTATGGCATTCACGTGGCCAAACTGGCCGGGATCCCGAAAGGCGTGACGCGGCGGGCTGAGGAGATCCTCGCAGAATTGGAACAAGTTGACCGTGGTGCCAGTGAGCGCAGGGCAGCGATGCAATCGCCGGTGCCCACCACCTCGCCGCAGTTGCAGCTCACGTTCTTCGATGCCCCCAATCCTGTTGTGGAGCGGATTCAGTCACTCGATGTGGAAAGCCTGACGCCGCTGGATGCGATCCGGGTGTTGTTTGAGTTGCGTCAGGCAGCCAAAGGATCAACGTCATGATCGCTGAGGGGCGGGATCGCGGTCGATGGCACGGGTTGTTTGTGCGTCTGGCAGAGACGCTGGGCAAACTGACCTTCTGGCAACTCACAGCACTGATCTGGCTGAGCAGTATTGGCATGAGCTTCTTCTTGCTCGGCATGCCGGCCGATACTATTCACGGCACAATGAACATCGTCGAAAACTGGGGTGCGATTGAGCGGGTGGCGCTGTGGCAGAATTGGCTGGATCCCGTGATTCCGCGATTCGAATTGCCGGTGGGCGTGATCGCGTGGGGATTCCGCCTCAGCATGCTGGCCGGGTTCGTCGCCCAAATCGGCGCGTTCATTGTGGCGATGCGGCAGGCAAAACCCAACCTGTGGTTGTGGTTGGTTGGCCCGATCGGTGCCCACCTGATCCAGCTCTTGCTGATGATACCCAGCAACTCCGACGTTTTCTTCTACGAGGGCGTCGGCGATTTCGTCGGTCGCGGTCTTAATCCCTACGTCCATTTCATGAGCGATGTGCCCAATAGCCCGATCCTGCCGTTCATTTTCTGGGTGGATATCGGCACGGTGTATGGCCCGCAGTGGGTGAATTACAACGCGCTGGTGATGGGTATCTCCGGCAACGACCCGATCATTGCTACCCTGTGGCAGAAGGCGCTGGCGGGTGTGTTCGCATTGGCAACCGCGTTTGCCATCTATCACTTCGCGAAACGCCTCTCAGGTGGCAACCAGAAGCTGGCGGTCGCTGCGGCGGTGATGGTTGCCTGGCAGCCGAATATGATCCTGGAGAGCACCGGCCAGGTACACAACGATCCCCATACCGTGCTGATCGCCACGCTTGGCCTGATGGTGGTGGTGTGGGGTGGGCTGGCCGCCTTGCGCGCAGGGTTGATCCTGGTGGCGTTCAGCGTGATGGTGAAGTTCATCACCTTGCCTCTGTTCGGCGTGCTCGGCGTTCTCCGCCTGGTGGACCGTAAGAAGCCGAACTGGTGGTGGAACATCCCCGGCAAGTGGTTGCTTGACGGCATCGCGATTCTCACCGTTATCGTGCTTAGCTTCCTGCCCTACTGGGACGGTCCACACACGCTGGATGAGATGATTCGCGAGGCGAGTCGGCTTTATACCAACCCGGTATGGCGGACGATTAACGGAATTATCCGGGCCATCTTCGGCAGCAATATCAGCTGGCACTTCAGCGAGATCAGTCGCGATCTCCTCCAGTTCGTGAGTTCTGCGATGTTTGTCGGTATCGTCGCGTGGCTGGGGTGGAAACTCTGGAAAGATAGCCACATTTCAGCCGAACCAAAAGAAGACGACCTGCTGCCTGAAGGTGTGCCGTGGTGGACTGGCCACCTGCTTTACGCATGGATGGGCATTTTCCTGGTGATCAGTTTCCTGCCGGTGAACAGTCACCCGTGGTATTGGGTATGGCCGGTGCCTGCCGTTGCGCAGGTGGTGGCCTGGGAATTCCGTGGTGGACGTTCGTGGAGTATTCGCGCCATGCCAACCTGGGTGTGGGCGTACCTTTGGTTCACCGCGCTGATGACGCTGGCATATCACACCCGGATTGCGCGGTACTAGCGCGTCAAGGCAACCGGACCCTGATCTCCTCAACCGGCATGGCTTCGTACACGGCTGGTTCTTCCGCCACCGCGCCGACCGGAACCTGCGCGGCGGCTCCATCGCCGATCACCAGCAGGCCGTCGCGCTCGAGCGCCGTCACCAACTCCAGCAGCCATGGATAATCTTCGCTCGCGAATCCAACTTTTACCGCCGATCCCACGTCCGCCAGCATCACGCCCTCGCCTTCGTGGGCGCGAAGTTCGTCCAGGATGCGGCCGCGGAAGTAGCGATTGGTTTCCTCGAATGGGATGCCTTTGGTGCGGGTGACCTTGCCGTTTGCTGCCAACGCCGCCTGGATCTCCGGGAAGGCCGAGCATTGTTCCTGCACCGGGCAAATCATGCAGAGCGGTTTCTTCGCGGTGCAATGGATCGCGCCGAACTCCATGATCGCCTGGTTCCACGTCCAGCCTTGTCCGCGGGGAATCGCATCAGCGGCGATTTCGAGCACCGCCCTGTCCGCCACCGTGGGTCTGGGCACGTCTACACCGATAAAGATGCGGTGCAGCACGCGGCGCATGTTGGTATCAATAAAGGCGACATCCTGTTCAAAGGCGAAACAGGCAACCGCACCGGCCGTATAGGGCCCGATCCCGGGGAGATCCATCAGTCCGTCGACGGTGTCCGGGAACTCGCCGCCCCGATCTACAACCGCCTGCGCTGCACGCTGCAGGTTCACGGCGCGACGGTTATACCCAAGGCCCTTCCAGGCGCGGATCACCTCTGCAACGGGCGTTTCAGCCAGTGCGTGGACGGTCGGCCAGCGTTCCATCCACGCCTGCCAATAGGGCAGCACGCGGTCGACCTGCGTCTGCTGCAGCATAATTTCGCTAACGAGGATGGCGTAGGGATCGCGCGTGTGCCGCCATGGCAAGTCGCGGCGGTGCTGCTCGAACCAGGCAAGCAGGGCTGATTGAACGATGGTAAGGCTATTGGTCATGCGTCTCGGTCATCATTGTCACAAGGTCGTCATCGCCACCGCGGCTTGAGAGTGCGGCGATGACACCAGCGCGATCGGCCCCGGTGCGATTCTGGCTCAGTTTCCACTTGGCGACGAGGCGATCAATGCGTATTTCCAGGCCGACGATATGCTCAAGTTGCCCAGCGAGATACTCCTGTGGCGCGTCACCCATTTTCCACGGAATTTCGCTGTTACGCTCATGGATCTGGGTCAACATGCCGACCGCCATCCGCTTGAACTTCACATCGTGGTGAACGACCATTCGGCCCCAGGCGTGGACGGCGGCGTAGTTCCACGTTGGCACGACCTCGTGCGTCTCGGCCTTGGTTGCATACCAATTGGGTGAGATATAACCATCGGGCCCATTGATAATTATCAGCACCTCCTTGTTGGCATCCGCCTGCCACATCCGGTTCGCCCTGGCCACATGACCGATGAAGGTGCCCCAGCCATCGGCCGCGGGCCGGTGGATCAGGGGCAGGGGAGTGGGCCACATCTCGCCATCCAGCTCGACAACCATGGTGCCAAAGGGATGCGCGGCCAGGAATGTATCGATCTTGCCTCGATCTTCTTGCTCAAAATGTGAAGGTAGGTAGGTCATAGAGATTACCGCTTGTGAGGTCGCTTGATTTCGAGGACTGTGGGGCGGTTGCGAACGATGGCCGTGAACTCATCCCAGAAAACCATTGGGTCAACCGGAGGCTCGCCGACCTTGATGCGTAGATATGCGCTCTGCTCATTGCCGAACATAATGGTAGGCACGCCAAAAATGCCGTACTTCTCCACTGCTTCGGTGTGATCTCGTTGGAAGATGCCAAACACCTCATCGCTTTTCAGGTCTTCACGGAACATTTCGAGGTCCAGTCCCACTTTTGTGGCAGTGTCCTCGAGGATGCTCTGGGTGCCGAGGTTTCGCTTGTGGAGATGGCGCTGGTTGAACAATGTCGCCATGTAATGGAGATACTTGTCGGCGCCCTGTTTTCCGGCGGCATGGACGCCCTGGAAAGCCCGCATGGTGCTACTGGTGCCGTCGTTGGGGTGATCCCATACGTTGGCGGCATCCGGGGCCTTGTTGACCTGCTCGATGCTGAAATAGCGCCAATCGATTTCCAGGTCGTTTCCCATCTCCCGCTGAACATCGAACAGCCAGCGTTGGGCTGTCCACGCATATGGGCAAACGAAATCGTACCAAACAGTGATTTTCACAGAACTTCCCTTTAGTAAGCGACGCCATCCAGAGAGATATTGTGCCACGAAACGTTACACCGCGGTGTTCGGGAACTGATGAAGGTGGAGCTACCCCTGGGGAGATTGTTGGTGAATGGGCAGCGCCTCCCAGGCGGCATCGACCTGGCGCCGGAGATCGGACAGCGAGCCATCATTGCGAATCACGACATCCGCGCGCGCAAGCTTGGGTCCGAGGGGCGATTGCGCCTCCACCCGGGCCCAGGCTTCGCTATCATCCAGGCGATTGCGGCGCATCAGTCGTTCCACCTGCGTATCCTGCGGTGCCGTGATTACCCAAACGGCGTCACAGACATCCGCGTGTCCGCTTTCGATCAGCTTCACGGCATCCAGGATGACGACCCCGTCTTCGATGGCGAAGGCACGGCGATCGCTTTCGGCAATCACAGTCGGGTGTGTGAGCGCATCCAGTTCAGCAAGTTTGCCGGGATCGTAGAACACGATATCTCCCAATGCCTGGCGGTTAAGCGAACCATCCCGGTTGAGGATGTCCCGGCCAAAGTGATTGACGAGGTTCTTTAGCAGCGGTTTGCCGGGTTGGATCAGCTCGTGATAGACGGCATCGGCATCGATGTGATGCGCTCCCTTCGCCACCAACATCTGCACCACAGTGCTCTTGCCGGTGGCGATATTGCCTGTAACGCCGAGGATGAACCGGGCCACTACACGCTCTCCAGCTCGAGGGATGCTTCAGTAAGCAGCTCCCACTCGGCATAGACACTATCGAGTTCGGACTGCACCTTCTCGAATTCGGTACCGAAGGTACTGATGGCATCCATATCCTGGTCGATCGTCGCCACCGTCATGGCGTCGTTAAGCTCGTTGAGCTTGCCTTCGAGTTGGGCAATGCTGCGCTCGACCCTGGACAGCTTCTTCTGTACGTCCGAATTTGTGCGCCGCTTTGGCTTTCCCTTGGCGGTAACGTCCATGGTGGCGTCGTCGATCATCCCATTCCCTGTGACCGGCGGCTGGATCTTTGGGGCAACAGGTTCCGGCTTGGCGGCAGCCTTGATGGCCGCAGCCGTTTCCGAGGCCCGACGTCCCTGCTGGCGTTGATAATCGGTGTAGTTGCCGAGGCTGAACTTCACGCCACCGTCTTCGACGATCCACAACTTGGTTGCGATCTTGTCCATAAAGAAGCGGTCATGGCTGACGAAGAGGATGGTGCCATCGAAATCGATCAGCATCTGTTCCAGTGTTTCGCGAGCCTGGATGTCGAGGTGGTTGGTGGGCTCATC
>DJVD01000249.1 GCA_002440805.1 Chloroflexi bacterium UBA6265 | reverse complement strand
CCCTTATGCGTGAGGTGAAACGCGATGATCACGCCGGCTTCAAGGTCATCGAAGCGGGCCGATTTGGTGCCACTGGCGGTGCGGAATTCGACCACGCCCTCCGGTAACCACATGGCACGTGTGGCGGCATGGACCAGCGCGGCATGCACATTTTCGATGGAGGCGTTCACCGTTTTGCTGGCGCTGGCCGAATACGAGCCATCGTTGCGCTGGCCAACCTCCCGCCGCCCGATCATGCGCTCATAGCCGACTGTCACGCCCTGCGCCCACCAGCCATCCACGCCATATTCATCAACAAGATAGGTCGCAATCTCGGGATGCGGTTTGTCGACCCCGCCCCACGCATCCAGCAGTGCCCGCCACTCGCACCAATTCTTGCCAGTGGCGCGCTGGATGGCATCATCGCTTTGGGGCATCTCGGTGGTCATATCGGGCTCCCAGCTGTAGAGGTGAAATTCACTGGCGTGGGCGATGCATGCGTCGAGACCCGGTTGCCAGGTGGCGATGATTGCCTCAGCAGATTGGCCAGCATCGATCATGGTACGCAGTTCCGTAGATCCGTATAACCGGCCATGACTCATCCCCAGCGCCGGTCCCGAGGTCCAGTTGAATTGCGAACCGGGCTGGAGATTGAGTGCATGAATTAAATGCACGCCGGTGCTGACCGGCCGGAAGGCATGGCGATCGGTGACATGCAATTGCACGCCATAGCAGAGCTCGCCCTTATGCTTGCTGATCCATGGCGTAAACCCGGTGGCGCGGAATCTCACTCCGGGTAGATCGCGACCGTTCATTTCCCCGGCCAGCCAGTTGGCATCCACCCACGGTGCGCCCACCAACTCGAATGGCCGCGTGGTGCCCCGACCCTCCGAGCAGGTGGTTGCTTCGATGATGCATGTTGCGGTGTAGGTGATCAGGGAATCGAGTGTTGGCAGGTTAGGGGAGGGGTACACGAACGGCAGGTCGGTATCGTCCCACCACATATCGCGTGTCCAGCCCTCGCAGCGGATCACCTCGGGCGCAGGCAAGCCAAGATCGTGGGCGATGAGCAATGCCAGTTCGCCGATGCTGAGTCCGTGCCGGGTCGGCATGGGGTGGATTCCGACAAAAGACAGGAACTCCGGCTCCAGCACCTTGCCTTCGGCGTTCAGCCCGGTAATCGGGTTGGGACGATCAAGCACCACCACCGGCAAGTCCAAAGGCGCGCACGCCTGCATGACATGCACCAGCGTGCTGATGTAGGTGTAATGGCGGGCGCCGACATCTTGCAGGTCGTAGAGAATTGCATCCAGGCCGGCCAGTTGTTCCGGCGTGGGGGTGCGATTGGCGCCATACAGGCTTACCACCTGCAGGCCCGTGGCGGCATCAGTCTCGTCGGCCACAGCATCACCGGCCTGGGCCGCGCCGCGGACGCCATGTTCTGGCGCGAACAGGCGCGCCACGGTGAACCGCTCGTCGGCATGCAGTGCATCCACAATGCTGGCCAGATCGCGGGTGACCGCCGTGTGGTTGGTTACGACGCCGAGCGTACGGTGTTCGAGATGTTTGGCCCCATCGCGCAACAGCACATCAAGGCCGGTGAGGACGGTACTGCGGTTACTCCCCGTCGTCATCGTCATCCTCGTCGTGGAGGCGATCGATGGCCGTGCCGTTGAGCCACGTGTGTTCGAACTCGCGCCGCAGCGGGGTAATGCCTTCCACTACGGTAAGGATGCCGGTGCGCATTTGCGTGAGTTGCTGCGCAGTAGCGTTTTCAGTCTGCACCACGGGATAGACCGTGCCGGTGAGGGCCGTGCGGAAGGTAGAAATGAATTGCTCGATCCGCTCCGCCAAATCGGGTTCCAACAGGAAACGGTTCTGGCTGAATTGTTCGCCAAACGCGTAGGCGCGATCAGCGACATCGCCCCAGTTCTCCCATTCCAGTGCGTCGCCATACAGAGTTTCGGGCACACTCACGGGTTCGCCGGGCAGGAGCATCGGGTTCACCACGGCGCCGAGAGCGGATTCCAGCTGGGCCAGTTTCTGGTAGAGCTTGCTGACGGCCTCGTTGCGGCGCACGTGATACGGTGAATCGGCCTTACGACCCTGGTGCAATTCTCGCCGCAATTTGGCGATGCGCGCACGAGAATCCGATTCGGCTGTTTGTACCCTGGCGTCGATTGCCTGTGGCAGTTGTTTGGTGTGACCGAGCTCACGTTCAACCAGGCCGAGGCGACTCTCGAATTCTTCGGCCAGGATGGCCGTACGCTCCAGCTCGCCGCGAAGTTCTTCCGCGAGTTCGTGCAGGCGGGAGTCATCGATCATCACGGTCGATGGCCGCGAGGTAAGCGCGGTGGCGCGACTGGAAAAGGGAGAGACCATGGTACGGAATTGGCGCGTGCCGGTGAGCCATGCCGATGCTGATCCGGGGCCGGCTTCCTTGCCGAAAAACCACGCGGTACCGCCAAGCAACACAAAGAGAATAATCAGCACAAGGATGACGATGAAGGTTTCCATGGCGGGCGCGGTACCTCGGTGTGTGGGTGGCGAAAACGGTGTTAATACGATTGTACATTCGCCGTTGAATGGTCGGCTAATGTCCGCCTGCCCGCGCGATAATCCGGGCGATTGTGGGCTTGTTGGAAGCATGTGCCCAATCGAGCGGGGTAGCGCGATATTCGCCATCGCGGGCAGAGAGATCGGCACCTGCTTCGATCAATGCCAGCACCAGGGTGCCTGCTCCGCGCTCGACTGCAAGGTGGAGGGGCCGCGCCTGCCGCGACCCAACCATCAATTCACGCGCAACCGGATTCTTTGTCGCCGCCAGTGCTTCTTCCTTAAGGCCGGTTTCCCACAATCCCATGATTTCCGGCACCTGGCCGATGCCGATAAGGTGGCGCAACGATTCCTGCTGGCCGAATCGAGCCGCCAACTGCTGGGCAGTCATCCCGTTGGGGAGCACCACCGGGATATCCTGACCGGCCAGCGCGGCGATATCGCCTGTGCCGATGGCCATCATGAGGTGCCGGGAATACGCATCCGGCGCGGTGCGCATCTCGGCGCCCGTGCGCAGCCAGGTAAATCCGTGGCCGAGGTAACGGAACCCTGAGTGCTCGTAAATGGACATTCCCATCGGGGTGCTATTCAGGTTCATGGTGGTGGCGCCGCGTTCCCTGGCGGCGTGCATGGCCGCCAGGGAAAGCGATGTGCCAATGCCGCGATGGCGATACCGCCCATGCACACCTACATTGAAGAGACCTGCATGATCGCCAGTGATATTCACGATCGCCTGGCCAACCAGTTTGCGATCGAGGCGGGCCAGCAGCCAGACGACATCGCCATGCCCTTGTGCCACGAGATTGCGCATGGCGGGCAGCTGCTCCCGCACGATATACGGAATTTCGCTGTCGCTGAGCAAATCAATATCGCGAATGGTTGCGAGCAGGACCTCGTGCTTCGGCGTCTCGATGGGACGGGTGAGGTCACGCGTCATCCACCATGGCTCAAAGCTGACCCGATACCCACGCGCCAGCATGGCGAGGTCGATGGCGGTATCCGCCGCCATGCTCCACACCAGCACATCGGTGGCATTGCGTTGCACAAGCCATCGCAGGGCGCTGTCGTGATCGGTCAACGAAGAATCGTCGCCCTGGTAGGGCAGCATGATCACACCGCTGGATCCTGGATGCATCGCCGCCGTGTTCCCGGCCCGGAAAAGGCGCGGATGCGGCAGGTGCGGATGCAGTTGACCACTGGCGAGCCGGGCGATCCACACGCTTTGGTTGAGATGAAACTGGGCCAGAACATCGCTGGTAGCGGGCAAACGCATGTGGTGGATCCGTCCGGTTGGCGCGGGTTCGTTCGGTCAATGGTAGCCATGCCNNTGCTATGATTCGCCGCCGCCAGAACCATGAGGACGCAACGATGACCGACTACACCTGGGGCGTGTACCTCCGGCCCGATCCGATCACCTGCAAGGCGATTGCCGATCTAACCGATTTGGCCAAACGCCAGTTCGGCATTGTTTCGGCGGCGGCGTTCGCCCCCCATGCCACCCTCGCCGGGGCCGTGCCCAGCAACGCCTCAGCCGAGGAGTTTATCGACGTGCTTGATCCCTTGCTACGCTCGACTCCGGCCTTCCCGGTGTACAACGCCGGCATTGGCAAAATGACAACCACCATCATTTACGATATCGATCGCACCCAATCCGGCGAAAAGAATATCGACCTGCTGAACATCGCCACCGCGGTGAATGAGGCCGTCGCACACATCGCCGCCTATACTCCCGGCGAATGGACGCAGCCATTTGATCCCGCCACGTTCCACGCCCATTTCTCGCTGGCCTCGCACGACCTGCGCACCCGCCCGGACCTTGCGATCGAGGTGGAGGAGTTCCTGCGAGCAATCCCGATGGAGGTTCCGCACACGTTCATGGCCGATACAATCACGCTCTTTCGCTTTCATAGTGCCGATTGGAACAGCGAATGGTGGCACGATCTCACCTGGCAGCACATCCGCTCGTGGAAGCTCCCGGCGCTGTGATTGCATACATAAGGCAATCTGGACGATGCTCCTTCGATTCGTCCAGAATGCGCATAAGATCACAGAATTCCCCACCGCCACCACTGGAAAAAGGTGTTAGCATAAAGTCATACAGCAAGAGTTTGGATGTATTGGACGCCCGGGGCGACGTATGCCGGGCGCCGTGCCAACCATATTCATTTACGACTTAAGGAGCCTGCGGCATGTCTGATTTCTCGAACACCGGCATCATGGTGAATGGCCTGGATAGCGTGATCGCTGCCAACACCGAACTCAGCCACGTTTTTGGCTCCGATGGCAAGTTGGTGTATCGCGGCTACGATATTCACGAACTCGCCGGCAAGGCCTCCTTTGAGGAAGTTGCCTATCTTCTGTGGAAGGGTGAACTTCCGAACCAGCAGCAATTGGGCGAAATGAACGCCATGCTGGGGGCCAATCGCGAACTGCCCCAGCCCGTGATTGAGGGCTTGCGCCAGGTGAGCAAGGATGCCAACCCGATGGACGCCCTGCGCACCGGTGTTTCGTTGCTGGGCGCCCAGTACGGCGACAAGTTCGAGGGGACACCTACCTTCGAGGAAGCCGTGGAGCTTGCGGCACACTTCCCGGCTATTGCGGCCGCATTCTACCGCCTTCGCCAGGGGCTGGAGCCGGTGCAGGGACGCAGCGATCTCAATACCGCCCAGAACTTCCTGTATATGCTCACCGGCGAAGAACCAAAGGAAGGCGAGTGGAAGGGCCTGGATGGTTACCTGGTGCTGTTGGCCGATCATGGCCTCAACGCCAGCACCTTCACTGCCCGCGTTATTGCCAGCACCAATTCCGATATTTGCAGCTGCCTTGTTGGCGCCATTGGTGCCCTCAAGGGTCCCGCCCACGGTGGTGCACCCGCCAAGGTGATGGACATGCTGAATGAGATCGGCACGATCGAAAATGTGGAGCCGTGGCTGACCAAGGCACTGGATCACGGCGATCGCCTGATGGGCTTTGGCCATCGCGTGTACAAGGCCGAGGACCCGCGCGCCGAAGTGCTACGCGGCATGGCCCAGCAGGCCAGCACTCCGGAATTCTTCATGCTCAGCAAGGAGACCGAGGATAAAGCCCTCTCCATGCTGAACGAGCGCAAGCC
>DJVD01000049.1 GCA_002440805.1 Chloroflexi bacterium UBA6265 | reverse complement strand
TCTCTCGTTGTGGTGGCAGCCTCGATCGATGGTTGGACGCATCATGTACCACCTTTCGCTGGCGATCGTAATCTGGAGTTACGCCCTCCTTGTCGGCCTGGAACCCCCAGCCTTGCGGGCGGCGATTGTTGCGACGCTCACCATTCTTGGTCGCCACGTCGGACGTCGACCAGATCCAGTGACATTACTGTCTCTCACGCTCGGTGCCATGGCACTCGCACAACCACTGGTGGTACACGGTGTTGGATTCTGGCTTTCGGCCACAGCCTCGATCGCGCTGTGTTTGGCGCTGCCGTACCAACTCTCTGGTGGACCTGGCACAACCGCATTCCAGATTGCACTTGGCCCGGTTGTGGCATCGCTCGCCACCATGCCGCTGGTGCTTGTAACGTTCGGCACGTGGTCACCAATCAGCATCCTGGCCAACATCCTCGTCGCACCGGTGATCACGCTCGCGTTCTGGGCCACCTACCCCTTTGCCTTGCTGGCTCTTGCCCTTCCCGGACTTGCGGGGTTGCTGACGTGGATTCCCGGTATCGTGCTCGATCTTGTGCTCGTGATCGTCAACTGGTTGGCCCCATTGGCCGCGCAGGTACGCGTGGATTCGCTCTCGCCACTCGGGATGCTTGTGCTGTGGTGGCCTATTTGCCTTGTCATTTGGCTGATCAGCGGTGAAAGCGATCGATGGCTTCGCAATGGTCATCGGGCGCTGCAACGGCGCGCGAATCCCTGAGGGTACAAGCCCATTACACTGAGGGTCGCTCATTCAGTCAGACCAGGGCCGTGAATTGATTGCCACAACCACTACGTTCCCGTTTGCACCGACACTGTTCATCCATGGAGTTCCGAATGGGAGGATGGTCGACCATGTGACGGATCCATCTGCCGTGGATAGTACTGATAGCTGACCCTCCCAAAGCGCTACGACCAGCGTTCCAACGACCATCTGCGGTTCCACCCGGCTCGAAAGCGCTCCTCGCCACCGTTCGTTTCCAGTGGCGAGTTCGTAGGCCACCATCTCACTCCTGCTGCCATTAAGAACCACTACTATACCGTCGCCAACTGCGAGGAGTCCGCCATATGATGCTCCACCCCGGGCCGACCAGAGACGCTCGCCTGAGGCGGCATTCAGTGCAACCAACTTCGCCCCCGGGCGGTCTCCGCCTTCCACCCCGACAATCACCCCCGCATGATCAGCCGCCGTCAGAAAGGAGAGATGCGGGGCAGTCCAGAGCAAGGCACCGGTTTCAACATCGAGGGCACTGATGGTGTCCCCGGTTGGGACGACGACGATGTCGCCCAGCATCACAACGGGAGACCGGCCGACACTCGCGCCCGAAAGATCGGAGAACAGAACCTCACTTGCCCATCGTTCTTCGCCCGTCATTCGGTCGATCGCGCGGACCGGCACAGGGCCAGTGAGGAGGTCGGAATCCCCGATAACGGCGACTGTCGCGCTATGTGCGAGCGGAATCTCAGCGGATTCAATCCGCCAGAGCTCCTTACCCGTTTTGTGCTCAACACCGATGAGCGCGGGCGACACTCGATCTCCAACGGGAAGCAAAACCACGCCAGCGCCATCGAACTGCCCGGGCGCGTATGGAATCCGGGCTGTTTGCTTGCGCCAATATTCCGATCCATCCACGGGATCGAGGGCAAGCACCTGGTGAAAGTCAGGCGATGTTTCGTGAACCAATACCAGTTCCTCACTCGTACCAGGCACGGTTCGCCAGGTCTCGAATGGTGAACATTTGAACCACTGAACGTCGCCGGTGTTGACGCCGATCGCTCCAACAGCCGGATACCATCCAGCCGGACACCCCGGTGCAGGAGTCGCTTGTAGACCGTGGCCCTCAAACGGAGCAAGTGTCAGCGCAAAGGTTAGTAAGACAACACAAAAAGTGCGGATCATGAGCCCACCTCCGTATGTCTTGCGGGAAAGCGTTAACGTTATTCATTACTCTACACCCTCGTTATTCGGAGCCAGGGTAAAGCCACCTGCAGGTTCGTCGATAGCGATACCGGGGACATAAACGAGAACGTTTGCGACCCCCGGGGAAACCAGTGGTGTTTCCGCGCAACTCATATGCGTTCCGGTAAGAACACTCACACGTGTTACCGCGTACTCCGGTTGTCAATCACGGTTCGCAGACAACTAGCCATGACACCTTGCCCAGGTTTAGGACCATAGGGTTGGCGTGGAAAGCATGAAAACCACAAGAAGACGTGGCCTCCGCTTCCATGAAACCAATGCCCGCTGCAGATGTTTGCTATCGATCGAGCGATTTACAGGGCAGCGTTTCGAATGGAACGTGCGCTGGACAAACAGGTATCGGGTTTGGCTGCAGTCGTTTCGTTTTGACGGGCTAGGATATCCACCGCCAGGCGAACCATGTGGCGCTTGCAACCGAGACGATCCAGATCATGACGATGATGGCGCCACCGATCCATTTCGGTGGCCCACTGCCAGCATCCATCTCCACAGAGCGCTTTTGAGCGTCGGTCCAGACACCTGCCGGGAGCAGCCTGACGACAAGTGCAATACCAAGGGGGATGATAATCAGGTCATCGAAATACCCAATTACCGGGATGAAATCGGGGATCAAATCGATGGGACTAAGCGCGTAGGTCGCAACACATACAGCTAATACCCGTACATACCATGGGGTCCGTGGATCACGAACAGCGACATAGACAGCCATGGCAGACGATTTAAGTGCATGGGCTCGAATCTTCCATTTCGTCATCAAAATGGACGCGTCCAATCGGTAAAGTGAAAGCGATGAAAACTCTATTTCCAACGTGTGGACGAAGTGGGAGCGAGAGACGGGACTCGAACCCGCGACATTCTGCTTGGGAAGCAGATGCTCTACCAACTGAGCTACTCCCGCACGTGGTGTGCGTGCAGTGAGTATACCAAAGCGATCGCCGTATCGGTTAGTAAACCCGTGGCTGACAAAGTGCGCATACCGTAGTTCCCCGCCCACCGACAATCAGCCGCTCCAGTTCATAGCCACACCGAGGGCAAGGCTGCCCATGTTTGCCATACACCCGGAGATATTCGGCATTCCTCCCCTTCTCACCATAAGGATTTTCGAAACTCGAGAACGTCGTGCCCTGATTACGAATTGCCGTTTTGAGCACGTGCTTGATCGCCTCCACAAGTGCCATCAGCAAGATTTGATTCAGCTGCCCTGCCGAAATCTGCGGATGGATACCGGCACGAAACAGCGCCTCGTCGACATAGATATTGCCAAGACCGGCAACCATATGTTGATTCAGGAGCAAGGATTTGACTGGTGCCTTGCGCCCGGCGAACATCTCGCCGAGACGAAAGGGTGTGAACCCAAGGGTCAAAGGTTCAACGCCCAGGCGGGCGTTGAGCGCCTTCACATCATCAGTCAGCGCCAATTGTACCCGGCCAAACTTGCGCTGATCGGCAAAACGGAGATCGGTACCGTTATCAAGGTGAATCGCCATGTGTTGGAACCTGAGAGGTTCGAGCCCGGAATCGACCACCAGCAAACGACCTGTCATGCGCAGGTGCATAATCAGGTGCCAGCCGGGATCAAGATTGGCGATGAGGTATTTGCCACGCCGGTTCAATGACGTAATCACCATGCCGGGGAGCGTCGCCGCTGCATCAACGCCGTTTGGACCCACCAGGACCTGACGGAAATCAGGGTTGAGGTCAACACCCAGGATCTTACGCCCCAGAACCAACGGCTCGGCGATACGCTTGACGGGTTCAACCTCGGGCAACTCTGGCATAATTTGCCTCGTATGGAATGGCTTAATTTGGACAGGAGACGAAAATGAGCGAAGGCGCAAGCGATTGCATATTCTGCAAGATCGCTAATGGATCAATAGAGACAAAGTACGTTGCTGAAGGCGAGTACGTTGTCGCGTTCAACGACATCGACCCCAAAGCGCCCGTACATGTGCTGATTGTGCCGAAGGCCCATATCAAGAGCGCGCAGCAACTCAACACCCATCATACTGGTATCTGGCAGGAAATGCTGGAGGTGGCGCAGCACGTCGCCGAGACGACCGGTGTAAGCGAGAGCGGNNCAGGAAGTCGAACATCTGCACGTGCACCTCATGGGCGGCAGGAAACTCGGGTCTATGGGATAGCATCCAGTTCATAAGGGGAACCAACATGAGTATTCGGCAACAAATGCAGGACGACCTGAAAACGGCGATGAAGGCGGGAGATACCGAAACACGGGACGCATTGCGTTTCGTGATCTCCGCCTTCAAATATGCTGAAATCGATTCGCGTGCAGAACTCAGCGACGAAGACGAAACCAAAGTGCTTCGTCACCAGGTGAAACAACGTCAGGATTCGATCGAGCAGTTTCGGGCTGGCAATCGCCAGGACCTGGTCGAGAAAGAGGAGTCGCAGCTCAAGATACTGGAACGCTATTTGCCGCAGCAGATGAGCGACGAAGAACTCGATAATCTTGTGGCCGAAGGAATTGCCGAGTCCGGAGCAGCCGGGCCCAGGGATATGGGCAAGGTCATGGGACTGGTGAATAAGCGAGCTGACGGCAGGGTGGACGGCCGCCGCCTTTCCACAGCTGTCAAGGCAGCCCTCGCGAAGCTGTGACCCANNTCCTTGCGACCGAGTTGGTCGCTGAGCCGTGGCAAATCGGGATTCAGTTCGTCGATGACGAAACCATGCAGGCCGCGCACAAGGAGTTCATGGATATTGATGAACCAACCGATATCATGACGTTTCCCTATGCCGATGACGATGACATATGGGGCGAGAGCGAGGCAGGCGGCGACCTCATGATCTCAGTCGATACGGCCCAGGATAACGCCGCTGTGGCCGGGCTACCTTTGGCGAGCGAACTGTTCTTCCTCGTCGCGCACGGTTTACTGCACCTGCTGGGTTGGGATGATCATTCACCAGAGGATCGCGCGTTGATGTTGGCACGCCAGGATGCGCTACTGGCCAGTTGGGAAGAACGCCCCTAACCTTCCAGTTGCGCCAGCCAGCCGTGAAGCGCATGCACGGCGTTCAGCCCCACCCGGCGCTGAATGTCCGCAATGCTGCCCCGAATCTGCCAGGTCTGTTCGACGGGCGTTTCCAACGTCTCATGCGCGACCTGCATGTGCATCACGCCGCGGGTGACAGCTTGCTCGTCGATATCACCATTGAATCGAATTGTGACGCGGAGATTACCGGCATCATCCTGCCATGGAATGTCGAGCACTTCATTTGTGTGATGCGGCTCCACGATATCGCGAGTGAAACTGCGGGCAGCTACGGGATCGCCCGAAAGCAATGATCCCAGCGCACCTCCTGTGCCGATTTCGTGCAGTGCCAGCATCATGCCGCGTTGTTTCAGGGCCTGGGCCAAAACGCCTGCGAGCGTATCGTGGTCGGTGCCCCAGATATAGTCGCCCAGGCGACGATAGATTTCATCGCGAGCCTTGTCGCGCCGGGCGCGGACCTCATTGAAATCGGTCCCCATCGCCGTCACGCGGATATGCACCCCATCGTCCTTGGCATACGTTGCCACCTGCGGATCGGCGGCAAGGACCAGGTCGTGAATCCGCTCCTCCGCATCCGATTCGCCGATGCCTATCGTCTTAATCTGGATTGTGTCGATGATCTGCGACTCCGTGCGGGCGAGCACACGGGGCTTCATTTGCTCTTCCCACATGCGATACATCTCGCGAGGCACACCGGGCATGGTGAGGATATACTTCTCCGGCTCGCCCGCAATCGTCACAAACCAGCCTGGTGCAGTGCCGACCGGATTCGGTACGGACTCAGCACTCGGGATTAGCCAGGCCTGTTTGGCGTTGCGGCGCGGCATCTCCCTGCCCATATCGGTGAAGTACTTCTCGAGATGTTGGAGCAGATCCACATCAACTCCCGGGGTTTCGTCCACGAGCTCTGCAATGGTCTCGCGGGTGAGATCATCGTCGGTCGGGCCGATGCCGCCGGTACAGATCACCACATCGGCAATCTCAAGGGCATTCTTCATTGCACGCAACAGCAAGGCTCTATCGTCCCCTACCTGCGTGACCTGCATCAGTTCGACACCAGCCTCGGCGAGGTCACGGGCAAGCCACGACGCATTGGTGTCGGTGATCTGACCGAGCATCAACTCCGAGCCAATCGAAAGAATGCATGCCCGCATGGTTTTCTCCTGTTGTGGGATATGTTGTTTGAACCGTGGTACCCGCGGAGGGAATCGAACCCCCAACCTTCTGTTCCGAAGACAGACGCTCTATCCGTTGAGCTACGCGGGCGCGTTTGCACCGCACGCAGTATAGCAGCGCCGCCGCAGTCGTGTCAGCGCTTGTGCGTTTGCCAGTCCCATTCTCGCCGCAATCCCCATCAGGACCGACGTGCGATGCTACGATGATGCCAACTTTCAAGCCACATCAAAACACGGCCTAATATTGCATTCGCGCCAAGGAGCATCCGATGAAAGAAATCCGACAACTCGGCAGGCATTCCTATGTCTTCAGCCCGTACCTGGAGCCCATTGCCAGCGTCCAGCCCGGTGAGGAATTCGTGATTTATACGAAGGACGCATTCGAGGACCAGATGGTTTCCGAGCAGCAGAAGCCGACCGAGGTATTGGGCGAGTACCTGAACCCGCAAACTGGACCCGTATATGTCGAGGGGGCCGAGCCTGGAGATACACTCAAGGTCAACATCATCGACATCCAACCCACGCGCGATTGGGCCGTCAGTCTATTCATCCCATTTTTCGGCGGCCTCACATCTACCCATGCCACACGGACACTTCAGGAACCACTACCAGAGCGCGTGTTCATATACAAAATCGAGGATGGCTGGGTGACCCATAACAACCGGCTGCGGTTCCCCTGGCGGCCGTTCCTCGGCACGATCGGCACGGCACCATTCCTCGAGGCACTCTCTGCCCTCACCCCCTTCGATCACGGCGGAAATATGGACGTGCCGGATGTGAAGCCCGGCAACAGCGTGTATTTGCCTGTGAACGTGGAAGGTGCGCTGCTGTTCACGGGCGATTGCCATGCCGGACAAGGACAGGGTGAGTTATGCGGCGTTGCGCTGGAGGTAGCAGCCAGGTCGACGCTTTCCGTTGAACTGATCAAGGGCAAGAAAGTCCGCTGGCCACGAATAGAAAGCGTCGAAGAGTACATGGTGGTTGGCAGCGCCCGCCCTATGGAGGATGCCGCCCGCATCGCCTACACCGAACTGGTGGAATGGATGACCGAACTCGGCTGGGACAAGTGGGAAGCCTATCAGGCGCTAACGCAAATCGGCGACTGCTACGTCGGCAATATGGTTGATACCTACTACTCGATGGTGGCAAAGATCCGCAAGGAATATGTACATCCCTGATGCTGCCAGCACCGGCGTCAACACAATATCGGCGAACTGGCCACGAGAAATTGACGGCGATATTATCCGTCACCTATACTCAACCTTGCCTTGCGGGGACGTAGCTCAGTTGGGAGAGCGCTACAATCGCACTGTAGAGGCCAGGGGTTCGAATCCCCTCAGCTCCA
>DJVD01000262.1 GCA_002440805.1 Chloroflexi bacterium UBA6265 | reverse complement strand
TCGCCACCGGTTCCGCCACGCTCGGCACGCGGCTTGCCGCTGCCCAGGATGCTGCCGCCAAGGGTTACCTCACCTGCAATAACGAGCAGCAGGCCACCTACATCCAGAACTTCAATCCACTCGGTCCAGCCGGTGGTTCCATCCGCTGGATGGCCCAGTTCGGTATCCACGAACAACTGTTTGTCTGGAACGTGCTCACCAACACGGCCACCCCGTGGCTGGCCACAAGCTGGGGCTTCAATGAAGACAGCACCGTGCTGACCTTCAAGCTCCGCGAAGGCATCAAGTGGAACGACGGCGAAGATTTCAATGCCGACGACGTTGTCTTCACCTGGAAGCTGCTGCAGGGCAACGATTCGCTCGCCGGCAACGGTGGTCGCACCGCTTTGCAGTTCGTTGACGACATCGTGAAAGTCGACGATTACACCGTCCAGTTCCTATATCACACCATCAATACCACCTCAGTCTACGAAGTTGGTGGCCAGGTGATTGTGCCTGAGCACATCTGGGCAGAAGTTGACGATCCGGTGACGTTCGCCAACGAAGAGCCGGTGGGCACCGGCCCGTGGATGCTGGATCGCTTCGAATCCCAGATCTACGAGCTCAAGGCCAACCCGAACTACTGGCAGGAAGGCCGCCCGTACATTCCTGGCCTGCGCATGCCTGCATTCCCAAGCAACGATTCCATCTACCTCGCATGGTTGAATGGCGAAGTCGATTGGGGCGGAAACTTCATTCCTGACATCGATAACGTCTATGTGTCCAAGGATCCCGAGCACTTCGGGTACTTCTTCCCGCCAACAGGCGCCGTGGTGGCCCTGTACATGAACACCGAGGTTGCTCCGTTCGATGATCCGAACGTGCGCAAGGGCATCAGCATGGCGCTTGATCGCGAGCAGATCTGCGACATCGCCATGTATGGCTACACCCATCCGGCGGATACCACCGGCTTGTCCGATGCGTTTGACGCCGTGAAGGATGAGGAAGCCAAGTCCGCTGGCTGGACCGACTACAACGTTGAAGAGGCAAACCGCCTCCTCGACGAAGCCGGCCTCACCCGTGATGGCGACTGGCGCGTTGGCCCGGATGGCAAGCCGATGAAGTACGAACTCAACGTCGTCTCCGGTTGGAGTGACTGGGTTCAGGCCTGCGAGCTGATGGTTGGCCACCTCAAGGAAGTGGGCATCGAAGCCGTCGTCACACCGTACGACTTCACCCCATGGAACGAGCGCCTTACCCTGGGCAACTTCACCATGACCATTGGTTGGGGTTTCCAGGGCCCGACTCAGCTGAACCACTTCCGAGCGCTGATGAGCGAGCAGTCGTACTATCCGATCGGTGACAACCGCGCGGGTGAGAACTGGATCCGATTCAAGGATGAGACGGTCGACCAGTTGATCCTCGAGGCCGTAGCACTTTCCGATACGGATGAGCAAAACGCCAAGTTCGCCGAGATGCAGAAGCGATTCGCTGAACTCGCACCGTGCGCGCCGCTCTTCCCGGGCCCGATGTGGGGCGAGTACAACACGCAGCGCTTCGAAGGCTTCCCGAGTGAGGAAGACCCGTATGCAGAACTGTCCCCGTGGCAGGCTGTGTTGGCTATCCTGACGAACACGGTCTACCCGGCCGGCGAGCAGCCAGAAGGTTGGGGCCCTGCCATGCCAGAAGGCGAAGGCAACGTACCCATGGAAGCGCCGTCGTATGTACCAGTTGGTACACCGGCAGCAACACCAGCATAACCACGCTGGTAACGAAGGGCGCCACCGTGCGTGGCGCCCTTCACCTACTGATTGGGTGGAGCTTACGGAAGTGGACGCACGATGAGCTATATATTGAAAAGGGTGGTCTTTTACCTGATCGCCGCGTGGGCATCCATCACCCTTAACTTCTTCTTGCCACGCATGATGCCGGGTGACCCCGGTAGCGTCTTGCTGGCCAAGTTGCGCGGCCAGGGCGATATTCGGCCTGAAGTTATCGATGCCATGATGAAAGCCTATGGCGTTTCCGATGACCCGCTGATCTTCCAGTATTTTGATTACATGCGGAATATTCTTACCGGTGAGTTCGGCGTGTCCACCTCGTGGTTCCCCGCGCCCGTCACCGAGGTGATCCGCACCGGTTTCATCTGGACAGTGATCCTCATCGGTACAGCGTTGATTATCAGCTTTGCCATTGGGAGCATCCTTGGTGTAATCGGGGCATGGAAACGCGGCAGCTGGATGGATAATGTCACCCCACCGGTGTTTGTGTTCCTGGGGTCGCTTCCGTACTTCTGGATTGCGCCGATGCTTCTGTTTGCGTTCGCCTTCCATTTCCAGTGGTTCCCACCCCGCCACGCTTACAACACCGATCTCTCGCCCACTTTTTCCTGGGCCTATATCTCCAGCGTCATCGGTCACATGATCTTGCCGGTGATCTCGGTAGTGATTGTTTCCGTGGGTGGCTGGCTGCTGGGTATGCGCAACACCATGATTGCCATCCTCTCCGAGGATTACGTCACCATGGCCGAGGCCAAGGGTCTCAGTAGTCGCCGCGTGATGTTTGGCTACGGTGCCCGCAATGCGTTACTCCCCACCCTTACCTCGTTCGGCATGAGCCTTGGCTTCATCCTTGGCGGTTCGCTCTTCACGGAAATGATCTTCGCCTACCCGGGACTCGGCTACCTGTTGATCAACTCCGTGCGCGGCCTCGATTATCCGCTGATGCAGGGATTGTTCATGATGATCACGTTCGCGGTGTTGCTTGCGAACCTGATTGTTGATCTGCTGTACGTGCGGCTCGACCCGCGTATTCGCAAGAGCTAGGGGAGGTCGTTATGAGTGCCAACGCAAACATAGATCTGACGACCGCCGTCGTCGAATCTGATCAACCGATTACGCCACAGGTCCCGCCCAAGGTGCGCAGGTCCAAACGCGCCGCCGGTATTACCGGCCTGTTGCTGCAAAACCGCAAAGCCGCCGTCGGTGCAGCTATCATCGTCTTTTACCTCCTGGTGGCGTTCGTGGGGCCGTACCTGGTGAAGTACGATCCCACCGAGATCGTCGCCCGCCGCCATTTGGCACCCAACGCCCAGCACTGGTTCGGCACCGATGGCTCCGGCAAGGATGTTTTCTCGCAGACGGTCGTCGGCGCTCGGTCGTCGCTTTCCACTGGCCTCATCGTCGGTGGCATCGTCACCATCATTGGCATCCTGGTCGGCATGACCGCCGGCTACCTGCGTGGTTGGGTGGATGATTTGCTCTCCACACTCACAAACATCGTCCTGATCATTCCTGGCCTGCCACTGCTGATCGTACTGGCCGCGTTCTTGCCGCCAGGATTCTGGTCCATCATCTTCGTGCTCTCCGTTACCGGTTGGGCATGGGGGGCGCGCGTATTGCGTTCGCAAACGATGTCGCTTCGCGAGAAGGATTTCGTCGCGTCAGCAGTGGTTGCTGGTGAGGGTAATATGCGCATCATGCTGCGGGAGATCCTGCCGAACATGATGAGCATCGTGGTGGCCGGGTATCTCGGTGCCGTGAACTACGCCATCGGCGCGCAGGCCGGCCTCGAATTCCTCGGCCTCGGCAATCCAAGCAGTGTTAGCTGGGGTAACAACCTCTATTGGGCCCAGAACAACAGCGCCCTGCTGGTAGGAGCCTGGTGGACGCTGATTCCATCCGGCCTCAGCATTGCCCTCGTAGCATTTGGATTCTCGATGATCAACTACGCGATCGATGAAGTAACCAACCCGCGGTTACGATCGCAGCGCCAAACGGCCCAGATCCTGAAGGGTCAGCCGGCAAAGGTGCGGAAATCGCGCGGAACTCCGGTGATGATCGAAGGAAGGGAGAGCTAGGATGACGGCTACGGTTTCAAACACAGGCTCCCCCGTTTCGAAAACGCGTGAGCCACTAATTCAAATCCAGAACCTGAAGGTGGAATACCTCGCTGGCCGCGGCTCGGTTCGCGCCGTGGATGGTGTTTCACTGGAGATTGGCAAGGGCGAGGTGGTTGGTCTCGCCGGTGAATCGGGATCGGGCAAGAGCACGATCGCGCAGGCGATTATGCGCATCCTGCAGCCGCCTGCCATCATCACTGGCGGCAAGGTGCTGATGGGCGGGCGCGATATCCTTGAGATGTCGGATCGCGACCTCCACAAACTCCGCTGGGAAGAAATATCCATGGTGTTCCAAAGCGCCATGAATTCGCTCAACCCGGTGATGACCATCGGCGACCAGATTATGGACGCCCTCGTTAGCCACCGCAAGATTTCCGAGGAGGCGGCCCGCGAACATGCCCGCGAAATGTTGCGCATTGTCGGCATTGAGGCCGACCGTATTGACAGCTATCCACACGAACTCTCGGGCGGAATGCGGCAGCGCGCCGTTATCGCGATCGCCCTGGTGTTGCGGCCACCGCTGATGATCATGGACGAGCCGACAACCGCGCTCGATGTGGTGGTACAGCGCGAGATTCTCGCCAAGATCACCGAACTGCGGGAGGAGTTCGGGTTCAGCATCCTCTTTATCACCCACGACATGAGCCTGTTGGTCGAGATTTCGGATCGCATTGCCATCATGTATGCCGGTGAGATCGTGGAAATGGCCGAGAGCCGCGAACTTTTTGAGAATCCGCTCCACCCGTACACACAGGGGTTGATGGCATCGTTCCCGGCGCTTACCGGCCCGCGTAAAAAGCTGGAAGGTATTCCCGGGTCGCCACCCGACTTGATTGCGCCGCCGTCTGGCTGCCGGTTCCATCCACGCTGCCCGCATCGGATGGACATCTGCGACAAGGTCGCACCGAAATATATCGAAGCACGGCCCAATCACTTCGTGGCCTGCCATTTGTATCCCACCTCGGAAGGAACCGCCGAATGAGTGAGCAGAAAGACCTGGTGCTGGATATCAAGCATCTCACCAAGTACTTTCCGATTGGCGGTATCCGCGAAACCCGGAAAGTGCATGCGGTAGATGACGTTACCTTTAATGTGCCACGCACCGAAATCGTGACAGTGGTTGGCGAATCGGGATCGGGCAAGAGCACCACCGCGCGCCTGATCGCGCGCCTGATCGAACCAACCGGTGGTGAGATCATCTACAACGGCAAGAATGTGCTCAAATCGGAGCCGAGAAGCGCTTCCCTCAACTACCGTGGCGATGTGCAGATGGTCTTCCAGGATCCGTTCGGGTCGCTCAACCCGGCGCACACGATTTACCACCACCTGGAGCGACCGCTGCAGATTCATAAGAAAACGTCGGGCAAGAAGGCAACACGCGATCGCGTGTATGAACTGCTCGATACGGTAGGTCTCGGCCCGGCCGCCGAGGTCGCTGCCAAGTTTCCGTACGAATTGAGCGGTGGTCAACGACAGCGCGTGGCGTTTGCGCGGGCGCTTTCGGTGGAACCGATGGTGATGCTGGCCGACGAGCCGGTATCAATGCTCGATGTGTCGATCCGTGTGGGTGTGCTCAACCTGATGCGCCGCCTGGCCGACGACCAGGGCCTCAGCTT
>DJVD01000194.1:3450-3669 GCA_002440805.1 Chloroflexi bacterium UBA6265 | reverse complement strand
CACCCGCATCCAGGATGTCTCAGGCTCGTTGAGCGTAGAAGACCTCATCCCCGAAGTGGATGTGCTGGTGACGATCACGGAACGCGGCTATATCAAGCGTGTCGCCAGTGACGTTTACCAGGAACAGGCGCGCGGGGGCCGGGGCAAAATTGCCGGCACCACGCGTGAAGAAGACAAGCTGCGCGATATCGTCAGCGCGAATACGATGGACTCGCTCCT
>DJVD01000194.1:0-3430 GCA_002440805.1 Chloroflexi bacterium UBA6265 | reverse complement strand
ATGCAGCCCGACGAATCGGTTGCCACCCTGATGGCCGTGCGCGAATACCAGCCGGACAAGTACCTCTTCTTCGCCACGCGCCGCGGTACCGTGAAACGCGTAAGCGCCGACCAGTTCAAGGCGGTTCGCTCGAACGGCCTGATCGCCATCACGCTCGATCCGAACGATGAACTCGCATGGGTCCGCGAAACTGATGGCGAGAGTGATGTGATTCTGGTCACCACCGGTGGCCAGGCGATTCGCTTCAAGGAGACCGATGTCCGCGCCATGGGCCGACCGGCCGCTGGCGTCATCGGCATCCGCATGGAAAGTGACGATCGCGTTATCGGGTTTGAGGTGATCGAAGAGGACCACGAACTGCTGGTTGTTTCCGAGCATGGACTCGGCAAGCGCACCCCCATCAAGGAGTATCGCTCGCAGGGCCGTGGCGGCAAGGGCATTCAGGCCATGCGCCTCACCGCGCGGACTGGCAAGATTGCCGGTGCCGTGATGGTCCACGAAGACGACACGGTGGTGATGATGAACTCCGCCGGGGTGGTGATTAAGATGGCGGCGAGGAACATACGCCGCATCGGTCGAACCACCCAGGGTGTGATCCTGCAGCGACTTGGTGAGGGGCAGACGATCAAGTCGGTCACTGCTGAGCATGCCAAGGATCCGGCTGATCAGGCCATGCTGGCCGAATTGCCGGACGATTCTACTCCCGTCGAATAGATTGTCAGTAACAAAGAGCCCCGGAACTGTTGCCAGCTCCGGGGCTCTTTTTGAGTTCGAAATACTCTGTGAATGACTACCGCGAGCGATGAAGTTGATAATCGGCACTCGAAACGAGATCCCGCACCTGTCGCACCCACCCCGCCAACGACGGCATTGCCGCGGTTAGGCCCACTGTGGTCGCCAGGACCACAAAGAAGAGCAACTTCGACGCCGTTCCTGCCCCCATTGGGAAAATCGGCACGCTGTCGGATAGTGGCAGCACCATGAACTCCAGCGCCAGCGCGATTGGAGCCACCAACATTGGGTAGGCGCCCGGCAGCATGCTGGCGACAACGGTAAGCACGCTGCTCACCAGGAACACCGATGCGGCGATGATGAGGGCGGTGCGCAAGCTGACGATTTCTGTGGCACCGGCAAAGAATGGGACCAGCAGCGCCGCAGGCAGGAAAAGCACGCCGGCGTATTCGGGATCATCCTGGCTCATCCAGGCTGCGGCAAACCCCATGGCAAGCAACAGGACCACCACGGTCAGCGTTGCCATCAGCGGCATGGCCAGCGTGCCGTTCCCCCACTCCACATACGGCACACGTAAGTAGCTTTGGCGAACAATCAGAAGCGGGTAGAACACGCCAACAGCGGCGAGGTTCATCATCGCGCAGCGACGCCACATCGGCCGTACCTGCCGATCGGCAAGGAAGAAGAACGTGATGGATGGCGCCAGCACAATAGGGGCCCAGACGCCTTCGAGGAAGGGGGCGCGGTCGATCACCACCAATCCCAGCAGCAACGATAACGCCATCATCAAGGTTGGTAAGGCTTGCTCAACCATCAGCCGCAACGAGGGCATGACGATTGGTTGCCATCTCCAGGCAGGGTTACCACCCGAGCGGCGGTTTGCGCGTGCCCGCGCCTGCCGGTGAGGTGCCGCGCGCGTGCCCGTCACCATGTCCCCGGTCATGGCCGCGGCCCGGAGCGTAGTGCCAGTCACCTGATCGCGATGTGGCCTGCCTGAAGGTGATTGGGTGCGGGGGCGACGTTCTTGCTCGCGAATTACTGGCCGCGATTGCTGGGCATACCGGCGCTGCGGGGCGGCGTCACGCAGCTCATGGCCGCGACGGCGGCGAATCGGAGTTTCCGCAACATGGTCTTCGCCCGCAGTCTGGGATGCGATAACCGCAGGCAACTCGGAGTAGCGATCGTGGATAACCACATCCGAGCCATCGCGGCTGTAGCGGCCCTCAAAATTACTCTCGTCCCAAAAGTCATATTGGGGAAATTCCGGCACGGGTGGATAGAGATCAGAATCCCGGCCGTATGGGTCGCCCGGAAGATCGGGCATGCGGTTGGAAAGAGACCCATCGCGGCCGGATGAATGCGACACGATAATTTCGCTCCTGACGGTGCGGGACAGTGTGTTTGCGGGTTACGGGACCGCGTGCAACTGTCCGCCAGAACTGCGTGCGATACTTGCGTTGAAAAGAAGTGGCTGGCCTGCCAAGTACGGAAACCATGCAACTTCCTGCTGAGGCCTAGTGTAGTGCTCGCAGGAGTGCATTTCCAGCGTGGTTATAAGGTTTTCTGGCTGTTTAGAGCCTCAAAATGACGTAGAATGGCACCTAATATCAGGGTGTAAAGTGCGTACGAACAGATGCACGTACGAGCAATACAGGGAGGACCAAAACCCGTGCAAAATTCAGCATCAGATCTAGTTTCTGCATCAGCTGACTTCCTGCTGGATATAGGTCGGGCTGTGCTGATAGCCGCGGTCTATCTGTTGATTGCCCATTTTGCGAGCCGCCTCCTCATCTCCCTGACACGAAAAAGCACGTTCATGACGAAATATGGCCAAAACGGAGAGATGATTGCCTTCCGCATGATTTCGATTGTGGCGTACGGCGTGGCCATCGTGGCGCTCCTTGCCCGATTGGGCTTTCATTCCACCGGTATCCTCACGTTGCTGTCGGCATTCACAGTGGCGGTTGGCCTGTCACTGCAGGACGTAATGAAGAACTTCTTTTCTGGCCTCTTCATGTTGGCGGAACGGCCCTTCACTGTAGGCGATCGCGTGTCGATTCGGAACCAGGAAGGTACCGTTCAAGGTATTGATATCCGTACCACCATGCTCCGGACCGACGACGGTTCGCTCCTTATGATCCCAAATTCGATGATGTTCACCGAAATATTGCGGAACGAGAGCCGTTTCAATATGCGCACGGTGCGGTACAACGTCACGACGACGCTTTCTGCGCATGAGATCGAACGCGAAGTGGCCGGGATCACAGGTCAAATCGACGGCCTGCGACCCTCCCATGAGCGACCGCTGCTCATCAATCACGACGAGACGGCCACGAAATGGCAAGTAAGTTTCGTGGTGAACCAGAAACAGGCTGCCAGGGATATGGACATCGCCACCGCGTTGATGGCAGCGTTGCCAGGAGCAACCATTGAACGTGTGGTGCCAGCATGAAGCGATTAGGACTACTTGGGGGGACATTCGACCCGATCCACATCGGGCATCTTGTGATGGCAAGCTACGCCATTGATGCGCTGGATCTTGACGCCGTGTGGTTCATGCCGGCGCAATCCCCGCCTCACAAAGATCACGAAATCGCCGACGTGATTCACCGCTCCGAGATGTGTCGCCTGGCGGTCGATCTCGACACCCGATTCGCATTCAGTGGCATGGATTTGCAGGGTGACGAACCGTCGTACA
>DJVD01000107.1 GCA_002440805.1 Chloroflexi bacterium UBA6265 | reverse complement strand
TTGCCGGCAAGGGCATCGCCAACCCTGCGGGCATGATTTTGTCCGTCGCGATGATGTTCCGGATGTCGCTCCATCAGCCCGAGGCGGCAGCTGCAATCGAAGTTGCCGTGGAAGCGGTCATCGAAGCGGGAATACTTACTGGTGACCTGGGTGGTTCCGCCGGGACGGAGACATTCGCCGATGAAGTGTTGGCGCGACTCTAGTTCTCAATCTGAACGAGCACCCCGCCGAGTGTTGGGGTGCTCGTTGCGTTAACCGGCGTTGGCGCTGGTAACGCGATCCATAAATCCGGTGAGTTTGCCCAGTTGGTAGGAACGGATAACCACCGGTTCAGCGAACGCCTGACTGGTGGGAATCCTGAGCACATCGATGTGGGAGACGCGAAAGGTGCCGAATGTCATATCGCGGAATGGCGTCAGGATCGGTACCAGTCGGCCGATAGGCGCTGTGCGGATGTATTGGGCGATGACGAATTCTGGCAAAAAGGGGTACCGGGTGCGGGGAGGCTGGGAGACGAAATCCACCAGCACTTCGTGGATGCGACTGAACCAGCCGTTGTCATGCACATCGAGGAACGCTGCGTCGGCGTAGCTATTCGGGCCTCCAAGGGTGACATCAAACGGACGAAAATCTCGCAGGCTCAGGTGACACTGCTCGAGGTACTCGTCCAGCCAGAGCTCGGTGATCTCATCACGGCCATTGGGTCGCCTGCTCAGGTAGCCAAGTTCCTGCACGGTGATGTTGAACGTAGAAGCAGGAACTGGCCGAACGTAATCGATCTCGGAAAGGGCCGCCATCAGGTCATCGAATTCTGGAGAGAGGATGGTGGGATCGACACGAGCACAGACAATGACGAGATCGCCGCGCCGGTTGAGGAAATCACTGGTGTCATGACGACCGTCAACGACTTCCTCGATTTGCCGCAGGTTCGACCATATGCGCAGGTAGCTGGCGTCCTGCTCACTGGGAACGTCGGGCAGCCACCACAACGGATGCCGCCACCGAAGCAGCCAATTGAACGAGAGCTTCATCGAATCGCGAAATCCGACTTCACTCATCGCTAGTCGATATTCTTGATGGTAATTTGGGCGGAACCACCGGGCGTTTCTACAGCGAAGGAATCGCCAACAGCGCGGCCCTTCATCTGGCTGCCGATTGGTGATTCTTCCGAAATCTCATTCTTCATCGGCTGGGCCTCTGCAGGTCCGACGATTTTGTAGACTTCCTCGAAACCGTCGAAATCTACGGTCACTGTGCGACCCATTTCGACAATACCGTTATTTGCACCATTGTCCGCCATGATTTCCGCATTCCGAAGTTGTTCTTCCAATTCGGAAATGCGCTTCTCCAGCATCGCCTGGTCCTGGCGCGCCACATCGTAGGCAGCATTTTCGCGGAGATCGCCATGTGATCGCGCTTCAGCAACAGCGGCAATGATTTCGGGACGTTTGATTTCAACAAGTTCCTTCAACTCTGCGCTTACCCGGTCGAAACCCTCGCGCGTGAAGCGAACCCTCTTGCTCTTTTCCAATGAACTGATCCTTATTTCGAGTCAATTGATTTCCGCATTTGTCGGGCGGAGACGCGCCACCGACCATCGGCAGCACCAATCAGAATCCAATATAAGCATGAAGCGTGCCCTAAGTCGGGCACACATATCGCCCACGTGTCGCTGATCCGTTGCAGGGGATATTACTCGAATTCGAACGTTACTTCTATTTCCACACTAATGCCGCCGGGTAAAGATCCCATCCCCACTGCTGAGCGGGTGTGGCGACCCTTGTCGCCGAGCACTTCCACCAGGAGGTCGGAACAGCCGTTGATCACCTGAGGATGCTTCTGGAAGTATGGATCGGCATTCACCATGCCCAACACCTTGACGGTGCGGACAATGCGATCCAGTGAGCCGAGTGCCTCCTGGGCGGTCGCCAGGATTTGCAGGCCACATGCGCGCGCCGCTGCATACGCCTGATCAACAGTGACATCGGCACCGACTTTCCCGGTCGGATGGTCGGTGCCCGGGCCAGTGCCAGAGATGTACAGCAGGTTTCCTGTGAACTGGTAGCGGACATAGTTGGCCGCCGGGTTCACCGTTTCGGGCAGGGTGATATTCAATTCCTGCAATCGGGTTTCAATGCTCATGATGCGTCCTTCGTCTTTACGCCTTGTGCTATTTGTAGCCAAGTACATCGCCAATGCGTTTGACCGCCTTCTCGAGCGCTTCATCGCTGGTGGCGAAGCTGAGGCGGAAGTGCCCCGTGCAGCTTATGCCAAAGGCCGTTCCTGGCACTACGGCCACAAATGCCTCATCGAGCAGCTTTTTGCAAAGATCTTCGATTGTCATGCCTGTACCACGGCCATCCACGTATCCGTAGAAGGCGCCTTCGATCGGCGCAACATGCAGGCCCTTGACGGCGTTGAGGCCATCGGTGATCAGCTGGCGACGTCGATCCCACGCAGCCACCATTTCGGAAATGATGTCTTGCGGACCGTTGTAGGCGGCCACACCACCGGCCATCGCGAACGACGTGGCGCAGGTGACCGAGTGCGATTGCACAATCATGATTTTCTTGATCAGGTCGGTCGGTCCGGCAACATAGCCCAGGCGCCAACCTGTCATGGCGTATGCCTTGGAAAGGCCGTTGAAGGT
>DJVD01000293.1:2865-3134 GCA_002440805.1 Chloroflexi bacterium UBA6265 | reverse complement strand
TTCCTCATAGAAGCTTGCCCTCCCTCACCGCTCGTCCGCTACGCGGCTCATGAAAAAGTGCCTAGTGATTTGCTGTGCATAACGCAGCATTCGTGCCAAGGTAAAGAGGACCTTAACTCTCAACAATTCGCTTTCAGATACAAAAATCCGGATGGTATACTGGATTGCCGAAAAACTACGGCTTTTGATCCAGTTCAGCACCACGGAGTCGCCCATGTCCGGACATTCCAAATGGTCCACAATCAAACGCGCCAAAGGGGCAGCCGATG
>DJVD01000293.1:266-2811 GCA_002440805.1 Chloroflexi bacterium UBA6265 | reverse complement strand
ATGCCGAAGGACAACATCCAGCGCGCGATTGATCGCGCAACCGGTGGAGCTGATGGTGCCAATTTCGATGAAGTGAGTTACGAGGGCTACGGTCCCGGTGGCATCGCTATCATCATCGATACGTTGACAGACAATCGAAATCGCACTGTGGGCGAGATCCGTGCCGCCATGACCCGCTCCGGCGGTAATCTCGGCGAATCTGGCTCGGTGGCGTGGATGTTCGATCTCGTTGGGCTCATCGTTATTCCGGCAAATGGCCGTGACGAAGATGAATTGCAGATGGCAGCAATTGAAGCAGGTGCTGTCGACATGGCAATGGATGGCGACACCCTGGAGGTGTACACCGAACCGGCCGAGCTTCACGCGGTGGCCGGGGCATTGGCGGAAGCCGGCCTGGAAGCCGAAACCGTTGAATTGTTCAAGCGGCCCAAAACCCCGATGCAGCCAGATGTCGATGCCGCCGTCAAGGCGATTCGCCTGATCGAGAAGCTGGAAGACCTGGATGACGTGCAAACCGTGTACAGCAATCTCGACATCACCGACGAAGTAATGGCCCAGGTCAGCTAATCAATCATGAAGCACGACGGCATCACACTTGGGATCGATCCCGGAACTGCCCGCCTTGGGTATGGGCTGATACGCGGGGGACTGCATCCCAAACTGATCGATGCCGGCGTCATCGAGACCTGGCCCGATGAACCGATGCCGCAACGTCTGGTGACCCTCTACGAGAGCACCGTCGAACTCATCGCGGAATTCCATCCGGATGCGCTGGCTATAGAACGCCTCTTGTTCGCCCAGAATGTCACCACGGCGATTCCCGTTGGCCAGGCCCGCGGGGTGGTGATTCTGGCGGCAGCGCAGGCCAATGTTCCCGTGGCCGAATACGCCCCCAGCGAGATCAAGTACGCCGTCGCAGGTTACGGTAAGGCCGATAAACCCCAGATGCAGGAGATGGTGCGAATGATCCTCAATCTCTCCAGCGTCCCCAAGCCAGACGACGCCGCCGATGCATTGGCGGTGGCGATCTGCCATGCGCAATCCACGCCGTTTGTCGATCGCATCCATCGGGAACCCTCATGAGTAAGGGCATACGGCTCGATCACGCCATGGTCGAACGCGGGCTGGTAGAAACCCGCAGCAAGGCCAAGGCAATGATTATGGCCGGCGATGTAAACGTGAACTTGCAGAAAGAAATGCGCGCCGGTCGCCCAATTGCAGAAACAGACGAGATCACACTCAAAGCCAAGCCTCGCTTTGTCAGCCGTGGAGGCGACAAGATGGAAGGCGCCCTCAACGCCTTCGGCATTGACGTCACCGGCATGGTCGCCGCAGATTTTGGATCCAGCACCGGCGGATTTACCGATTGCTTGTTGCAGCGCGGCGCCGACAGGGTGTATGCCATCGATGTGGGATACGGGATCCTCGATGAACGCATGCGCACCGACGATCGTGTCGTGAGTATGGAGCGCACGAACGCCCGCTATGTTGAGACGCTACCGGAGCCGATCGATATCGTGGTCATCGATGTCTCCTTCATCTCACTAAATTTGATGTTCCCTGCCGTGAAGAACGTGCTAGCACCGCACGGCATGTGCGTGCCGCTGATCAAGCCGCAGTTCGAAGCCGGTCCGGAGAACATCGGCAAGCGTGGCGTAGTGCGTGATCCGGCTGTCCATGAAATGGTGCTTCGCAAGGTATTGGGTTTCGCCGCCGATCATGGACTGGCTGCTCGCGGTCTCGTTGCCTCTCCCCTCCGCGGCCCGAACGGAAATATCGAATTCCTCGCCCACCTCACGCTCGACCGTGGTGGTGATATCCCGGCGCCGGATGTCCTGGTTGCAGGGGCAATGTCCCAGGTGCATCAGATGAATGCCGACCTCTAGCTCCGATCTATGCCTTCAGTCTCGACTCCATCGCTGACCGCCAACGCAAGCGAAAGCAGCAACAACCCTCGTACGTGCGCACAAAGCGGATGTTATGCCGACCTTGAGATAACTCTTTGTGAAATCGATCACACTATATTTTGTATACCCTTGGCTTGAAATCAATGTTTCTCCGCCGTACAATGGTTATAAGCACATCGGCATATGCGCTTAGGTGGAAGGGAGTTTGCGGCTATATCGGATCGCTTCATCACTGAAACCGGATGATCGCCGTCGCGCTTTCTCCCCGAGATTCAGGCGAATGGAAGCCCTCAGCCCATCGGGATGCACCTTACCCACAAGCATCCGCGGCGGCAACATCACAACGTCAACCCCATAGTGCGCAACCCCCCTGATGTCAAAGTCGACTCTGAGAGTGGTGCGCTCGCCCCGAGAGGTGGAAACGCTTCAATGGTTACGAGCAATATGACCAACGGCAACAGTCAGGGCTTTGTCCTCAACTCCGACAGCATCGAACAATTGGAGGCAGCCGAAGATATCGATTCGGCTCCCGAGTATTACTCGGCCCTTTTGGCCGAGGGAATCGATGTCGCCGATCGACGTCGCACACGCAATCGCACGGCACCATCCAAATCTGCCGACGATGCCTACAGCAGCGG
>DJVD01000293.1:0-250 GCA_002440805.1 Chloroflexi bacterium UBA6265 | reverse complement strand
ATGGAAGAGGAAGTGTGGCTTGCCACGCGGATGGAGCGGGGCCTTGCTGCCGGTGAGCGAATCGCCCGGCAGCAGGGCAAACTCAGCGTCACTGATATCGCCGATCTTGAGGCCGACCAGGCCGACGGCGAAGCCGCCCGTGTTCACCTGATCCAGGCCAATCTTCGCCTTGTGGTGAGCGTGGCCAAGAAGTATGTTGGCCGCGGCCTCTCGTTCCTGGACCTTATCCAGGAAGGCAATATCGGCCTGA